>JAQQAK010000269.1 GCA_028527945.1 Spirochaetaceae bacterium | reverse complement strand
GTGGTGGAGAAACAAACGGCAATACCGTAGTATTTAAAACTCCTCTCATAAGAATATTGATGCTTGATAAGCCAATAGAATATTCAATTAAGTTTAAATAAATCCCCCGTAAAATAATATCTGCTGAAAGCAGTTTTGTTTTCAGCAGCCAACTTATTAACAAAGCTAATTTAAGTTACAATCTTGAAAAATAAAAATACTTATTCTTTGAGTCTCTTACAAAACTTAGAGACTTTAGTCTCAGAGTTTCTGAAAAAGCTACCTTATAATGTAAATGAAGAAATTTTAACAACTTGTTATGCTATATATAATTATCTAATGTTGTTAATTTTTCATCAAAGCCTCTTTAAAAGAACATCTGTCCAAGTACACAATTATCAATTTATTAGTATCAGTAATAATGAACAAGTTATTTACAAAAGCGGTTATGAATAAAACTCTATCAAGGAAATTTTTTAGAAGGCTTAGTTTTTTTCATAAACATCTATTCAAAAAAAGGGATACTCCGTCTGGAATATCCCTTATATATAATTCAAATTGAATGTAATTAAAATTACTTCTTCTTTCTTTTACCTTTTTTCTTTCTTTCAATTGTAGGAATCTCTACAATCTTGGATGCATTTGAATCTGAAGAAGTTTCAGAAGAGTCTTCTGAAGTTACAACATCAGCAGTTTTTACTGCAGCAAGATTACCATACTTCTTATTATCTTTAGCCAGCTTTTTCTTTCGTCTTGAATTAATCCAACCAAGAAGTATAGGAGACGCAATAAATATTGATGAATAAGTACCAACAACTACACCAACTATCATAGCAAGAGCAAAGTCTTTAATCTGTCCTGAAGCAAATATATAAATTGCAAGAACAGCAACCAAGGTTGTAATAGAAGTTATCAATGTACGACTTAAAGACTGTGTAATACTTGTGTCTATGACGGTCTTAAGATCTGAGTCACGCATAAGTGTTCTATTTTCACGAATACGGTCAAAAACAACGATTGTATCGTTTAGAGAGTAACCTACAATAGTAAGAACAGCTGCAACTGTAGCAGTAACAACTTCCATTTGGGTTATTCCGATAAATCCAATCATTATAGAAACATCATGCGCAAGAGCAATAATAGCTGATACAGCAAATGAAAGTTCAAATCTTAACCAGATATAAAGAAGTATAAGAGCAAGAGCAAGTCCAACAAGAAGAACGACTGACTGACCAAGACTCTGAGAGTATCTTGGGCCAACATAATCGGCTTGTTTTACAATAACTGTACCTTCGCCAAACTCTTTTTCAAGCAAACTTGAAACCTTTGTAGAAGCAGTATCACTGAAATCTTCAGATCCGTCATCTTCAAGTCTGATCAAGTATTCCTGAGCATCATCACTTCCAACAATCTGTATTTGAGGATCACCTGCTACTGAAATTACATCTCTGATTTCATCAATTGAAATATAGGTTCCAGAACCTTCATTTGTATAATTAACAACCGCGGCATCTTCACTTAAATCCATAAGATATGAAAGTGAAATAATTTTATCAGTTGAAACATCAGTGGCAATATCTTCAATTACCAAAGAAGGTATTTCAGACATAGCAGAACAAAGTTCTCCAATAGTTTTATAATCAGAAAGATTATAACTATGAGAAGTTGTTATACCATCTTTTGTAAATAAATCAACTGAAACTTCACCGCTAAGGATATTAAATCTGACATCATCGTCGCCGTTATAAGAAACCTTCATAGCAACAGGTGCAATCTGAACTCTCTGACTAAGACCAGCCTGAAAATCAATACCGTAGTTAAGACCACCTTGAACAACTGTTCCTACTATACCTGTAGCAATGATAACAATTGAAATTGTTATCATTATAAATCTGGCTTTGGTAAAATGAATAACTTTCTTCATTATTTTATCCCCCAACCAATACTCAGTTTTTTAATGTTTAACTGCTGGATGCTAAAATCAAATATCAGTCTTGATACAAATAAAGCTGTAAACATTGAAGAAACAATACCAACTGCCAATGTATAAGCAAAACCCTGAACTGTACCGGTTCCTATCTGAGATAAGAATAGAGCGGCAATAAGAGTTGTAAGGTTTGCGTCCATAACTGTCCAGAAAGCCTTTGAGAAACCAGCCTTTACAGAAGCCTCTACAGACTTCCCGAGCCGATACTCTTCTTTAATTCTTTCAAATATAATTACGTTAGCATCAACGGCCATACCAACCGTCAAAATGAGACTGGCTATACTTGTTAATGTCAAAGTAAGATTAAATGCTGATAAAATCGCTACTATAAAAAACAGATTAAGAACAAGCGCTATATCAGCAACAAGTCCCGCACCTTTGTAATAGATAAGCATAAAAATAATAACAGCAAGAAAACCTATTGTTATCGCGTTTAAACCTTCTTTAATTGAGTCTTCACCCAAAGAAGCTCCAACAGACTGCTGGTTCGCAATATTAAGATCCACCGGCATAGCAGCAGTTCTAAGAACTAAAGCAAGATCATTTGCTTCACTTCTGTCAAAGCCTGACATTCGAACGCTTTCACGTATACCTTCACTTATTCTCGCTCCGGCTTTTACCTTATTATCAAGAACAATAGCAAGAGTTTCGCCTACATGAGAAGAAGTTAACTTGTAAAAGATTTCTCCACCTTCTCTATCAAGAGTAAAGTTAATAACCGGCTTGCCTGTTAAAGGATCAGAACCAACTTGAGCGTTTACAATATGTATTCCGTCAAGACCGGGTTCTTCATAAATAACAAGGTCTTTCTGATATTCATCAACACCATAAGAGTCTTTAGTGTAAAATCCTCGGACAACAAGACCTGCGTCAATAACAGAGCTGTCTAATGGATGTCCGTTATCATCAAGTAATTTACCGCCGTGTGAAGCTTTATATTGGTTCCAGGCACTTGTAGCGTCATCATTTACAATATGAAAATTAAGACTTCCCTTACCTCGTAAAAATGAATTAACTCTGTCCGGGTCAGCAGCTCCTGGTATTTCAATAGCAATACCATCATCACCCTGCTTTCTTATCTGAGGTTCAGTAACACCGAATTTATCAATTCTGTTATTTAGAATCTCAATAGCCTGATTAACAGCCTCTTCCTTCTCTGTATCTGTAGGTGAGTGCTCAAGCCGCTGGGCAAGACTTTCCATATCTGCCTGGAGCAAGATACTCATACCACCAGAGAGGTCAAGACCGAGTTGAAGAACACCACTCTGATCCTCTTTATAAGAAAGAAGAAGGTCAGCATAGTATGCCTCAATTGTCTTCAGTGCCTTATCTCTATTCTTAAAAACTGCAAGAACATCTTTTACCATCCATTCAGAAGGAATGTCCTTATCCTCAATTTTATACTGCTCTTCAGCATAGTCTGCTAAAAAATCATACTTTTCAGAGAGTATGCTTTCAGGAGATTTAACAGCAATTGATTGAAGTTCTTTCAAATCAGTCTCTGCCATGCTTTCTGAATAATCTCTGATTTGTTCTCTTGATGCAGCTGAGAGGTCTTTCATATCCTGAGGTACATTAAAATACCAATTATAAGTAGGCCATAAAAAAACTCCGCAGACAACCACAACAATCAGAACAATTAACAATCTGCTACGTTTGTTCATTAATATCTCCGAATAATGGATTATTTTTTAATCGAATAATCGACTTAACTATTCTTTTTTAGCCTCATCAGCTTTTTTAGTCTCATCAGATTTTTCTGCTTTTTCGACTTTCTTTGATTCAGGACTTACTTCCAAAACTTCGCTTATAGCGCTTTTTGAAAATTCCATCTTGGTGTTATCATCAACTTTGACAACAACAGTTGTATCACTAACGTTCTGTACAACGCCGCGAATACCTCCAATAGACTGAACCTTATCCCCTTTTTTAAGAGCCGCAAGCATATTCTTGGTCTCTTTCTGCTTCTTATTCTGCGGTCTGATTATAAAGAAATAAAAGATCGCAATAACAGCCGCAAACATGATAATAGTAGTAGTCATTGACCCGCCACTGGCTCCAACTTGCATTATGGGTAAACTACCCGTGAATACACTCATAAACCATCCTCATTAATAGATTTGGACAAAAATAACATTTTTAGACAGCGATAGTCAAGGTAAAGAAAATCTAAGTTAAGAGGGAATTCATCCCTAAAAAAAAAGCCGGAATATTTAATCCGGCTAAATCAGACTTTTAGTTCCAATAACGTTCCATTCGCTTTTTAAGCCCTGCTTTATAGGCGTCCCAGTCTGTAACAGGTTTGGCCGCAAGCCCTTCATCACATGCCGCTTTGGCAACAGCAACAGCTTCCCATTCAATAACTCTCGGATCAAAGGGCTTTGGAACAATATATTCGCGGCCAAAGCTAAAATCACGCCCATAAGCGGCTCTAACTTCATCCGGTACCGGTTCTTTTGCAAGCGAAGCCAGTGCTTTTGCTGCAGCCATCTTCATTCCTTCAGATATTTTTGTAGCTCTTACATCCAGAGCTCCCCTGAAAATAAAAGGGAATCCCAGAACATTATTAATCTGGTTGGGATAATCTGAACGTCCTGTTGCCATAATTATGTCTTTTCGTGTAGCAACTGCCAAATCATATGTAATTTCCGGGTTAGGATTAGCCATCGCAAAAACAACAGGATCAGCAGCCATAGACAAAAGCATTTCAGGACTTACAACATCCGCGGCAGAAAGACCGACAAAAGCATCCGCGCCTTTCATTGCGTCAGCAAGAGTTCTTGCATCTGTATCAGCAGCAAATTGCTCTTTCTGAGAATTAAGACCAGTTCTTCCCTTATAAATAACACCCTTACTGTCACAAATTACAAGATTTTCTTTTTTTACACCGGCAGCTATGAACATGAGAGCACAACTTATTCCGGCGGCACCAGCACCATTAAAAACGACTTTGATTTCATCAAGCTTTTTACCGGTAACCTCACAGGCATTAATTATTCCAGCAGTACAGATTATAGCTGTACCATGCTGATCATCATGAAAAATTGGTATATTGCAGATTTCTTTCAGTTTCTGTTCAATCTCAAAACATTCAGGAGCCTTTATATCCTCAAGGTTTACACCACCAAAAGTTGGTTCCATTGTTTTTACAATGTCAATAATTTTTTCAGGGTCAGCAGTATCGAGTTCAATATCAAAAACATCAATATCCGCAAAACGCTTAAAAAGAACACCCTTTCCTTCCATAACAGGCTTGGATGCAAGTGCTCCTCTATTTCCAAGTCCCAATATTGCTGAACCATTTGATACAACAGCTACAAGATTCCCCTTACTGGTGTATTTATACGCATCTTCTGGATTATCCGCAATCTCTAAAACAGGTTTAGCGACCCCCGGAGTATACGCCAATGATAAATCTTCTGCGGTAGCGCATGGTTTAGTTGCGGTAACCTCAATTTTTCCAGGCTTTCCATCAGCACTATGATAGGCAAGAGCCTTTTCTTTTAATTCATCCATTCTAATATCCTTAAGAATTTACCCGCCACAGAAGGCGGAATAATATAATGAAGCTTGTAAAATTTTGCAAACTTCTGGCTCAAAAAATACAACTACATATTTTTTGATTATTTTTCCCATTCAAATGAATAATCAAGACTCCATCTGTCTCGAAGTTCAACCATCTGATTCTGAAGGACCTTAGGGACAGGACAACCGTGTTCTTTACGATAGTTCCATGCAATCCATTCTTTCTCTCCAGCTGTATAAATTCTTTCAGCGCCTGGAGCTACTTCAGAGTTTCTCAAATCTCTCATAATAGAGCCGGCAATCTTTTTAAACATTTCAAGTCCAAGAAAAGCTTCTGTATTTATTGCTATAAAAAAGTGTCCAAGTGGATAAGGAATTCTGTTTCCATCTTCATCAAAGCCGTTTAAATCTTTAAGAAAAGAACCTCCCTGAAGGGCTGCGGAAAGAACTTCTACTATTGTCGCATAGCCAAAACCTTTATAACCAGCAGTATCCTCACCAAGACCTCCAACAGGAGCCAACGCAGCCTTACCTTTTGTGAGATCTACAAGAACCTGATCTGTATCAGTTCTGGTCTTTCCATCACGACCTATTACCCAACCTGGAGGAAGTTCCTTTCCTGCTCTTGAGTACATTTCAATTTTTCCACGCTGAGAAACAGATGTGGCGCAGTCTAAAACAAATGGAAACTCTTCATCTGTAGGAAATCCAACAGTAAGAGGATTTGTTCCTAGCATGTTTTCAACACCAAAGGTTGGAGCAATAGAAGGTCTGGCATTTGTTCCTGTCAATCCAATCATTCCGGCATTACAGGCCATTAAAGCATAATAACCGGCAATTCCATAATGGGTTGAATTCCTGACAGCCACCATTCCCATTCCGTTTTCTTTCGCTTTATCAATAGCCATCTGCATAGCTTTTTTACCAACAACATGACCCATACCATTATTTCCGTCCAATACGGCAGTTGTTGCAGTTTCTTTTACTATATCTATT
>JAQQAK010000268.1 GCA_028527945.1 Spirochaetaceae bacterium | reverse complement strand
TGGAAATGTCTTGTTAAAGGCAGGAACCTGGTTGTGTATTACTAATGATGGCCTCTCTCTTGCTGGTTTATTAATTTTACGTTTTTGTAGTATTACTTCTGTTTTTTATCTTTTTTTTAGTACAACTGAAACTGTAAATTTCATACTTGCTTTGCGTTCTTTTGGTCTTCCTTATAAGGCAGCTTTGACTATAACTATTTCACTTCGGTATATTCCTGATATGTTTGTCACTTATAATCGAATAACAGAAGCTCATAAACTTCGATCTGCCGGAATTAATTCTACTGCTAAAAAAAGTTTTAAAAACCGGTTTGGTAAGTTTTTTCCAGTATTAATTTCTGTTTTGATACATGCAGTTAAGAATATTCCTTCGCTTGCAATGGCCTTGGACTCTAAAGGATTTGGTCGTGAAAATAGTAGAACTTCATGTAAGAGCCTTGTTTCATGGGGGCAAATAGTTTTTCAGCTGATATTGACCTTTATTTTATCTGCAATCTTTATTACCGCAGTAATTCTATTCTGAAACAGCCAAATACTTAAATTATTCTTGATATATAAAAATATTGTTTTCAAATTCATATTCTGTTAGTATTCTGATATTGGAGAAGATTAATGGATATAAAGACAATTGTAGCTAATCAGAGGGATTTTTTTAACAGCGGTAAAACACGTGAATTATCTTTTAGAATGAATGCTTTGAGAAAACTTCATAAAGCATTGAATGATAATAATGAAATTATAAATGAAGCAATGAAATCAGATTTGAATAAATCTTATTTTGAAACTTACATGACAGAAACTGGAATGGTTCTTGAAGAAATAAGTTATCATTTAAAACATTTACCTCGTTGGGTGAAAGCAAAAAAGGTTGGCACCCCGTTGGCACAATTTCATTCCAAAAGTTTTGTGGCTCCGGAACCTTATGGAGTTACTCTTGTTATGTCTCCCTGGAATTATCCTCTTCAGTTGTGTCTTGAACCAGTTGTGGGATCAATTTCCGGAGGAAACTGTACTGTTATAAAACCTTCTGCTTACGCACCTGCTACAAGCAAGGTTGTTGCTGAGATTATTGGTAATATTTTTCCTCCTGAATATATTGCTGTAATTGAGGGGGGGCGTAAAGAAAATAGCGCTCTTTTAGATGAGGTTTTTGATTATATCTTTTTTACCGGGAGTGTAGCAGTTGGAAAGGTCGTAATGGAGGCTGCTTCAAAAAATCTTACACCGGTAACACTTGAGCTCGGTGGGAAAAGTCCCGTAATAGTTGATGAAACAGCAAATATCAAAGTCGCGGCAAAAAGAGTGGCTTTTGGTAAAATACTTAATGCAGGTCAGACTTGTGTAGCTCCGGATTATCTTTTAATTCATGAAAATGTTAAAGACAAATTTCTTGAAGAGTTTAAAAAAGCAGTAGAAGGATTTTTCCCTGGCGGAGATATGTCTGATTATCCTAAAATCATAAGTGAGAAACATTTTAATCGTGTAAAAGGGCTAATTGAAGGAGAGTCAATTTTTATGGGAGGAAAGACTGATTCCTCTTCATCTTTTATTGAACCTACAGTTCTTTCACCCGTAAGCCCTGATGCTCCAGTAATGCAGGAAGAAATTTTTGGCCCGGTGCTGCCTGTTATAACTTATAAAAAGATTGACGAAGCTATAGCTTTTATAAGAAACAGACCCAGACCCCTTGCTTTGTATCTTTTTACTGAAGATAAAGAAATTGAGAAAGAGTTCCTTGATAAATGTTCTTTTGGCGGTGGCTGCATAAATGACACGATAATTCACCTTGCAACATCAAATATGGGTTTTGGCGGAGTAGGCGCGTCCGGTATGGGCAGCTATCATGGAAAGCTTAGTTTTGATACTTTTACTCATTACAGAAGTATTGTCAGAAAATCAACCTGGCTCGATTTACCTATGAGGTATCATCCATACATTAAGAGAAATTTTAAAATGATCCGTTTCTTGTTAAAATAGAATCAGATTGTTTTTGTACTCCATTTTTGATAGGATAATTTTATGAACGAAAACACTGAAAGAAAGAGCGTCTCCGGGCGTATCGCATCAATTGCTATTATGACTGCTGTGACAATGGTTTTTACCTATGTTGTCAGGATTCCTGTTGCACCCACCAGAGGTTATATTAATCTTGGTGATGTAGCTGTTTTTTTTACAGCCTTTACATTTGGTCCGTTTACAGCATTAATATCTGGAGGCCTGGGGCCTGCTATTGCTGATATCGTTTCTGGCTATTCTCAATGGGCTCCAATCACATTTTTAGCTCATGGTCTACAAGGGCTTTCAGCCGCGCTTATTATGAAAGCGCTCTATGGCAGAAAGGTTACTGAAGCTCTTGCCGGAGTTGTTGGTTCTGTAGTTATGCTTGTTCTTTATTTTCTTGGAGGAGGGCTTCTTGCCGGATTTGCTGCGTCTGCTGTTGAAATTCCAATGAATGCTATTCAGACAGCTTCTGGAGTTTTTGGCGGTTTTATTCTTTCAAGAACTGTAAAAAAAGCCTATCCGCCAGTTGCTCGTCTTGTGTGGTAGTCTTAAAAAATGAAATATAACGGTCGCGTTATAGATATTCATTCTCATGTAATGCATCCAGAGTCCATTTCTTTAAGGGCTGAAGTTGCAAAATTTGAGCCTGATTTCAAAATACTCTATGAAGATCCTTCTTCAAGACTTGCCTCGACAGAAGATGTCTTGTCTCATATGGATGAATGTGATATTGATGCTTCTGTTTTATTAGGTTTTCCATGGAGGTCTGAAAGGCTTCTAAAAGAACATAATAATATGATTCTTGCCGCCTCTCAAAAAGAGCAAGATATACTTTTTGCTTTACCATGTATTTATCCCTTTTCAGATAACGCGAAAGATGAGGCGGCGAGGTGCTTGGATAGCGGTGCTTCTGGTTTAGGAGAGGTCGGTCTTTATGAAAGAGATCTTGATTCTGAATACATTGATGCCATGTCACCAGTTATGAAAATTTGTCTGGAGCGTTCAAAACCATTAATGCTTCATGTTAATGAGCCTGTAGGCCATGATTATAGCGGTAAGGCTCCAATATCGATTAAAGGAATATATGATTTTATAAAAGCTTATCCTGAAAATAAAATTATCCTTGCGCATTGGGGTGGGGGGCTTTTATTTTTTGATCTTCTGAAAAAAGAAGCTAAAAATCTTTTGAAGAATGTTTGGTATGATAGTGCTGCATCTCCTTATCTTTATGACAAGAGAATTTGGAATACCGCTGTTTCTATTGTCGGGGCAGATAAAATCCTTTTTGGAACAGATTTTCCCCTTTTAAAAGCTAAAAAATATATTTCAGAGATAGAAGAGTCAGGACTTTCGACTAGTGAAATGGAGTTAATTCTTTACAAAAATGCCGAAAGCCTATTACAATTGCAAACGGAGTTTTAATTATGCCTAAACTTTTCTGTATTGGAGAAGCACTAATAGATTTTATTCCAATGGATATAGATACAGAGCTTAAGAATGTATCAGGATTTCTTAAAAAGCCAGGGGGCGCCCCTGCTAATGTTTCAGCTGCTGCTGCCAGATTAGGAAATGACGCGGCTTTTCTTGGAAAACTTGGAAAAGATGCGTTTGGAGATTTTCTCGTAGAGACAATATCAGCCTCAGGTGTAGATACTTCTTGTATTCTCAGAACTGATAAAGCTAATACCTCGCTTGCGTTTGTATCACTCAAGAATGACGGGAATCGTGAGTTTTCATTCTACCGAAAGCCCGGAGCAGATATGCTTTTGGAGTCTTCTGAAATACAAGATGACTGGTTTAATGAAGGAGATATTCTTCAATTCTGCACTGTTAGTTTGTCTGCTGAGCCGGTACGAAGCGCGCACATCAAAGCTATTGAAGCAGTTAAAAAAAAGAATGGTGTTATCGTATTCGATCCTAATTTACGTTTTCCTCTCTGGGATGATAAAGATGCGCTGAAAAAAACATGTCTTGAGTTTTTAAGTTATTCAGATGTGGTTAAGATAAGTGATGAAGAGCTC
>JAQQAK010000267.1 GCA_028527945.1 Spirochaetaceae bacterium | reverse complement strand
AAATATTCGTTAATGGTTTCTGCCGCGATTTTTCCGGAGTTCATGGCTCTGACAACAAGTGATGCTCCAGTTGCCGCGTCACCAGCTGCAAATATACCTGGAATTGAAGTCTCACAACGGTTGTTTATTTCAACGTTTCCTCTTGCGTCAAGTTTTGGATCAAGTGATTTTAGAAGTTCTCCTCCGTCAACATGAACAAATCCTGCGGCAATAAGAACAAGATCTACAGGAACTTCTTCCTCTGTTCCGGGAATTTCTTTCATTTCCATGCGTCCGTTATACTTGTTCTTTTTCCATTCTACTTTTGACAGGTATGCCTTTTGAACTGATATTCCCATACCTGTAAAATGTGAAGTCATTATTCCCCACTGTCTTTCACAGCCTTCTTTGTGTGAGGTTGATGTTCGTAAAATAGGCGGCCAATCGGGCCAGTAAGGATTGTTTGGTTCATTCCATTCTTCAGGCTTTGGCATAATTTCGATTTGCTTTACAGATTTTGCTCCCTGTCTTATTGCTGTTCCTACGCAGTCTGAGCCAGTATCGCCTCCGCCTACCACGAGAACATTTTTGTCTTTAGCTGATATTATCTGGCCAAAATCAAGATCTCCTGTAACATATTTTGTAGACATTGTGAGGTATTCCATCGCAAAATGTATTCCTTCAAGACCACGTCCACCTGCTGCGATGTCTCTTGGTTTGCCTGCGCCAATAGCAATTAAAACCGCGTCAAAAGAGCGTTTTAGGTAATCTGCTGAAATATCTTCACCAATTGAAACCTCTGTTTCGAAATTGATGCCTTCTTCTTTTAAGATTTCTAATCTTCGGTCTATAACAGCTTTTTCAAGTTTAAACTCAGGAATACCGTATCGCATTATTCCGCCAATCTTGTCGGATTTTTCAAATACTGTAACAGAGTGTCCTTGCTTTCTAAGGTAAGAAGCTGCTGTAAGTCCAGCAGGTCCTGAACCTACTATCGCAACCTTTTTACCTGTTTCGAACTTTGGAGGCTGAGGCTGAACCCATCCTTCTTCAAATGCTTTTTCTATAATGGCAAGTTCGATTTCCTGTATTGCAATAGGGGTACTGTTTATTGACATTGTACATGATTTTTCGCAAGGGGCAGGGCATATTCTTCCTGTAAACTCCGGAAAAGCAGAAGTAGCTGACAGTCTTTCGTAGGCGGCCTTCCATTGTCCTTTGTAGACTAAATCGTTCCACTCTGGGATAAGATTGCTTAATGGACATCCCATTGCGTGGCAGTATGGAATTCCACAGTCCATACATCTTGCTCCCTGTTTTTCAAGTTCCTTATGCTTTGGCCTTAATGTGAATTCTTTATAATGTTTTATTCGTTTTTCAACTGGTTCATATTTTTTTTGTATTCTATCTATTTCAAGAAAACCTCTTTCGCTTCCCATGTTTTACTCCTATATAAAACTTTGCGTTAGCAATTATCTGCGCTCTACACTTCAGGTTTTCCTGTTTTTGCAGTTCGCAGACTGACAGAATCATTATGATTCTGTCTTGTCCAAATAATTCTTAATACATTCTGCAATCTAAGAAAGCATATTTGTATTAGGAACAACTTTTACAAATGCTGGCGAAACTTCTACCCAATCTTCTATAATTCCGGCAGCGTACTTGCTTCCTGTCAGTGAAATATGTTTCTGTATTAAGGCTTTTAATTCATCAAGTTCTGCAGTATCTGATATTGGTTCGACATTTACCATTTCAAGATTACATCTTGTATCAAACAGCTGATTCTCGTCGAGCACATATGCTGTTCCGCCGCTCATTCCAGCGCCGAAGTTTATGCCTGTTTTACCAAGAATTATGACTTTGCCGCCGGTCATGTACTCACAGGCATGGTCTCCAACGCCTTCAACAACAGCTGTTGCTCCACTGTTTCTTACACAAAAACGTTCTCCAGCCATTCCGCTTATAAAAACTTCTCCGCCTGTTGCTCCGAAGAGGTTAACATTTCCGGTTATAATATTATTTTGCGAGCGGAATGTTGATTTCTTTGGTGGATAAATAATCAGCCGGCCTCCAGAGAGACTTTTTCCAAGATAGTCATTAGCTGTTCCCGCAAGTTCAAATGTTATTCCCGGAGCAAGAAAAGCTCCAAAACTTTGTCCCGCATGTCCGGAGAATTTGCACTTGATGCTTTCATCCGGAAGTCCATTTTGATTGTATTTTTCAGAAACCCTGCAGCTGAGAGTTGCTCCTACTGAACGGTTTGTGTTTCTTATCTCTGTTTCGATCGTAACAGAATCTGCTTTTCCGTTTATAACATCTTCAGCATCTTTTATGAGTTTTGTATCAAGATCTGATTCATGGTTAATTTTATTGTTTGATGTACAGAGATATTCATCTCTTGATGCGGCTTCCGGTTTATGTAGAATTGCGCTCAGGTCAATGCCTCTGTTTTTCCAAAGTTCAATTGCCTGATTCATTTCAAGAACATCTGTTCGTCCTACCATTTCATCAATTGTTCTGAATCCGAGAGACGCCATTATTTCACGTGTTTCTTCTGCCACAAACATCATGAAGTTCATAAGGTGTTCAGGTTGTCCTTTGAATCTTTTTGCCAGTTCTGGATCTTGCGTTGCAACGCCAACGGGGCATGTGTTTTTGTGGCATTTTCTCATCATTACACAACCAAGTGTTACCAGAGAAACTGTACCAAAGCCGAACTCTTCAGCTCCAAGAAGTGTTGCTATAACAATATCTCGTCCCGTTCTCATTTGTCCGTCGGTTTGAATACGGACTTTCTTTCTGAGTCCGTTTAGAACCAGGGTTTGTTGAGTTTCAGCAAGTCCTAATTCCCATGGCATACCAGCGTATTTAATTGATGAAATTGGTGATGCTCCAGTTCCACCGTCGCCGCCGCTTATTAGAATCATGTCTGCTTTTCCTTTTGCGACACCGGCAGCAATTGTTCCAACACCAGCTTCTGATACAAGTTTTACAGATACTCTCGCGTTTGGATTACCGCATTTTAAGTCATAGATAAGCTGTGCGAGATCTTCGATTGAATAAATATCATGATGTGGAGGAGGGGATATAAGTGTTGTTCCTGGTTTTGCGTAACGGTTATTTCCTATGAAGGCATCTACCTTGTGGCCGGGAAGCTGTCCTCCCTCTCCAGGTTTTGCTCCTTGAGCAATCTTTATCTGAAGTTCCTGAGCTTTTGAAAGATAGTTACTTGTTACTCCAAATCTGGCAGAAGCAATCTGCTTGACTTTTCCATTCATGGAGTCGCCATTTTCAAGAGGTATGTATCTTTCAACGTTTTCTCCACCTTCTCCAGAGTTACTCATTCCTCCAAGTCTGTTCATTGCGATAGCCAAGGTTTCGTGAGCAACACGGCTTATGGAGCCGAGAGACATTGCTGAAGAAACAAATCGTTTAACAATTTCTGTTGCTGGTTCTACTTCTTCAATATCAATGGGCTCTGTCTTTTTAAAGGTTAATAAGCTTCTGAGGGTACACAGTTTTTCTGAAGTACTGTTTATTTCAGAACTGTATTTTTTAAAGCTTTCTTTATCATTATTTCTTACAGCTTTTTGAAGGTTTACAACTGCATCAGCTGTCATTAAGTGCTTTTCAGAAAAATTCCTGTAATGAAGCTTTCCTCCAGAAGGAAGTACTCCCGGATTTGATTCCGGATTTTCATTGAAAACTTTTCTATGTCTTTCAGCTGTATCAGCTGCAAGTTTTTCTATTCCAACTCCGCCTATTCTTGAGGCTGTGCCTGTAAAGTATTTATCAATAAAGCCGCTTTCAAGACCTATTGCTTCAAACAGCTGTGAGCCTCTATAGCTTCTGAGAGTTGAAACGCCCATTTTGGACATAACTTTAAGAATTCCTGTTTTACAGGCGTTTATATAATTTTCAGCAGCTGTTTCAAATTTTAGATCAGGTGAAATAGCGCCTTCTTCTTTTAGCTGTGGAATACTTTCAAATACAAGATAAGGATTTATTGCGCTTACTCCATACCCCAGTAAGAGAACCATGTGCATTATGTCTCTGGCCTCTCCTGTTTCTATGAACAGTCCTGCGTTTTGTCTTTGTTTTGCGTCTATAAGAGCATGGTGAACTGCAGAAACAGCAAGCAGTGACGGTATCGGAGCGTATTCGCTGTCGATATTTCTGTCAGACAGAATTACAAAAGAATAACCTTCTTTAACCTTTGCGATAGCTTCTTTTGAAATTGATTCGAGAGCCTTTTTCAGGCCTTCTGCTCCTTCTTCAACAGGGTAAACTGAGCTTAGTGTTACTGTCTTCATTCCGCCCATATCAATAGTCTTAAGACGTTTGATGTCGTCATTTGAAAGTATTGGATGCTGAAGTTTTAGCAGATGGCAATGTTCTTTTGTTTCAGTTAATATGTTGCCTTCTTTTCCAATAAAACTCATAAGACTCATAACAAGGCTTTCTCTGTATGGATCTATTGGCGGGTTGGTAACCTGTGCAAAAAGCTGTTTGAAGTAATCGAATAGTAGTGACGGTCTTGATGACAATATAGCAAGGGCTTCATCATTACCCATTGAGGAAAGAGGCTCTTTGCCTTCTGCGGTCATTGGTCCTATAACTTTAGTGAGTTCCTCATAGCTTATTCCAAAGATTTTCTGCATCTTCTTGATAGTTTGAGGCTCTGTTTCTGTTGCTTCGGGAACCTGGAATAGTCCTCTCAGTTCAACTCTGTTTTCATCAAGCCATCGTCTGTATGGTTTTGATCTTGATATAGAAGATTTAATTTCATTGTCGTATTTTATTCTGCGATTTTTAACATCGACAACAAGCATTTTTCCAGGAGCAAGTCTTCCATGATTTAGGATGTCTTCAGGCGCAAAGTCTAAAACTCCTGATTCTGAAGCAAGGACAAATCTTCCGCTTTTGGTGAGAGTCCATCTTGCTGGTCTGAGGCCATTTCTGTCCAGAGATGCTCCAATCTTTTCTCCGTCTGTAAATACTATTGCGGCAGGACCGTCCCATGGCGCCATTATTGCTGAGTGATATTCGTAAAAGGCTCTTCTATCTTGGCTCATGTGGTATGATTGCCCAAAGGCTTCCGGCATCATCATCATTGCTGAGTGTTCAATGCTTCTGCCTGATGACATTAGAAGCTCCAGTACCGCATCAAAGTTAGCTGAGTCTGACAGGCTGTTGTCTGTTATTGGCAGAAGCTTTTGCAGGTCTTCTCCAAATTCTTCGGATTTCAGGTTTGGCTCACAGGCGTTCATTCGGTTCAGGTTTCCGCGTAATGTGTTTATTTCTCCATTATGGGCTATGCATCTAAACGGTTGCGCCAAGATCCATGAAGGGAAGGTGTTTGTACTGTAGCGCTGGTGAACTATGGCAAATGATGATCTGAAATTTTCGTTTCTGAGATCATCGTAAAAGGCTTCAAGCTGAGGAGCTACAAACATTCCTTTATATACTATTGTTCTTGATGAAAGTGAGGCTGTGTATATGTCTTCGTTTGAGAAGAGAGCATCTGAAGCTTTTTTGTCTATAACCTTTCTGATTACATAAAGCTTTCGTTCAAGATCTTTATCTTTGAGATTGCCGCATTTTATAAAGGCCTGCTTTACGTCTGGTCTTGTGGCGTTTGCTTTTTCTCCAAGGCATGATGGGCTTACAGGAACGTCTCTCCATCCAAGAATTTCTGCGTCGTTTTCTGTACAAGCTTCTTTGATTATTTTGACAGCATCTTTGTTCTGTTCTTTATCCAGCGGAAGGAAGAACATTCCTATACCATAGGCATAATCATCAGGTAATTTAATTTTCAGTTTTTTAGATTCTTCTCTAAAAAAACTGAATGGTATATGGGAGAGTATTCCTGCCCCATCTCCAGTGTTGTCTTCGGTTTCTGCGCCTCTGTGAACTAATTTTTTCAGAATTGCTAAGCCGTCAACAATTATTTGATGATCCGGTTTACCTGTAATGTTAGCTGTAAAGCCTATTCCGCAGGCATCGTGTTCGAAAGAGGGGTCGTAAAGCCCTTGTTTTTGCTGCATGAACATCTCCTTTGACAGATTTGCTGGATTTTTTGGGAAAATTGAGGGAGTAAATCTATCATATTCGTCTTTGTGGCAATATATTGCCATTAAACGCTTGAAAAGTCAATTATAAAACTCTCAATTGCTTTGAATGTGGCAATAGATACCAATTATTAGCCGTTTTTAACAGGTTGAAGGAAATTCCTATATATGGAATGTGTGAAGATTCCATCTTTCTGTTAATATATCTGCTGAATATAGTTTGGATAAGCTTTTTTACTTTTTAAAATGTGCAATACAGATGGAGTTTGGCCGGGTGTTTGTTTATTTGAAGTATTGTATTTTTGACGGTAGTGAGGTGAAGTGATAAAGAGCACTGAAATCTGTAATATCAGAAACTGCGTGTGATATTACTTCTATATTGTTTTCTATTAGAATTGCTACAGGGTTCAATCCTCCTATTGCAATTCCTCCTGCCCGGCCAACGTTTATTGGTATTTCCAGAAGCGAATGTTCCGGGTAACCTATTTTCATTATATTACCCAGACCTATTTTCTCTAAACGTCCAGCTACTCTTATAGCCTGACGCCTTGCGTCAGATGGAATTTCAAAGAAATTGGCGCCTATCTTACCTTCTTTACCAGAAATAAGCTTGCTAAGTTCTGTCATACCGCTTTGTATGAAGATTTCCAGAGGATCTATACTCGTTCCATCGTATTTAATTATTTCTATAAATCGTAAAGGTTGAAGATTTTTAACTTCAAGAAGGCCGCCAAACCTTGATTGAACAGGAATCCCTTCATTTGTCATTATTCCATTAAAGGTAAATGAGCAAACTGTTCCCAGTCCTGTATAACCTTTAGGAACTCTATAGTTTCCTATTTTTTCTCCTTCTTTATATAAGCATACCAGTTGCCCCATAGAGTAACCGGCTTTGAATACCTCAAGAAGAAGTTCTGTAGCTTTATCCAAATCTTTATGTTTTATAAACGTAATATTTACAATTACAGTGCCTTGCTGTTTTTTTAGATCAAAGGTCATTTTCCAAGCCATATTTTCTATGCGGGCATTAATGTAGCCAACTTTATCATATACCCGTGCTTCTTCCAGCTCTTTTTTACCTTTTTCTGTTATAAAACGTCCATGTTTTTCTGAATATTCAGTAAGGCCTTCTTCATCCATTGCTTTGAGGTGAAAGCGAATTGTTCTTGGACTTATGTCATATCCAAGGTCAAGAAGTTCATCTGTAAGAATTTTACTTGAAAGTGGTTCTGAAGCATCTCTAAGAACTCTAAGAATGGCAAGTCTTTTTCTTTCTACGCGCTCTTTCATACTTTGAAAAGAATTACACAAAAATGACTTAATTGTAAAGGAAAAAAGTTTTTTTTTAGTTTTTACGGGCTTAACTATCTGATTAAAAATTATTATAGTAGGAAGCGGTACTACAAAAATGTAGGATGAGAACCTTATTTTTTTAATGCCAAGGGGACAAATTTGACAGATATCAAGGATTCACATTATCGGAGGCAGATAAGGGAGCGATCTGCACTTTCTGAAATTAGCAGCCTTCTCGATGGAAGTGCCGAGCTCCAGCACGCAATATCACCAATTCTGGAGATCCTTTCAGAACAGCTTGATATGAAACGGAGTACTGTAACTCTTCTTAACAGACTGACTGAAGAAGTTAGAATTGAGGCGGCCTATGGTCTTTCCACTCAACAGATGGTCAGAGGGCGCTATAGCCTTGGCGAAGGTATTATAGGCAGGGTTATTTCTACTGGAGAAGCTGAAATTATTCCGGATATAGGCGACTCTTCTGATTTTTTAGATAAGACAAAGGCTCGAGCAGGTCTTAATGGAAGAAAATGTGCTTTTATTTGTATTCCAATAACTATTCAGAGTAAGGTTATTGGAACCCTCAGTATTGACCGCGAATATGATAATGATGTTGACCTAAGTAGTGATGAACAGTTTTTGCGTATTGTTGGGTCAATGATTGCCCAGGCTGTAAAGGTTAGCCGAAGGGTTCAGGAAGAGAAGGATCGCAATAAAGAGCTTCAGCATCAATTAGGTCATACTTTTACTCCATCAAATATAATTGGAAAATCTCATGCCATGCGTGAAGTTTTTGCTTTGGTTGATCAGGTTTCCGGTAGTAACGCTACAGTACTTATTCGCGGTGAGAGCGGAACCGGTAAAGAGCTTGCAGCTCAGGCCATACATTATAGTAGTCCACGTGCTCAAATGCCTTTTATAAAAGTGAACTGTGCGGCCCTTCCTGAATCAGTTATTGAAAGTGAACTTTTTGGACATGAAAAAGGCGCTTTTACTTCTGCTATAGCGTCAAGAAAAGGACGTTTTGAACTTGCTGATAAAGGTACTATTTTTCTTGATGAGATAGGCGACCTTTCTCCAATGACGCAGGTTAAACTTTTAAGGGTTCTTCAGGAGCAGGAGTTTGAAAGAGTTGGAGGCACCCAGACTATAAAGATTGATGTCAGAATTATTGCGGCAACAAACAGACCGCTTGAGGAGATGATGAGTAAAGGCGAATTCAGAGAAGATCTCTATTACCGGCTCAATGTCTTTCCTATTAATATGCCCCCACTTAGAGAACGTAAATCTGATATTATTCTTCTTGCGGATGCTTTTGCTGAAAAGTACGGCCTTCGTAATTCTACAGAAATAAAAAGAATATCTACTCCGGCGATAGAATTACTTATGAGTTATCATTGGCCCGGCAATGTAAGAGAGCTTGAGAACTGTATTGAAAGAGCTGTTCTTCTTACTACTGACGGAGTTATTCATGGTAATCTTCTTCCTCCAAGCCTACAGTCAGCAGAATCTTCTGATAGTGCGCCTCTTTCAGGGCTTCAGGCCGCATTGGAGCGTCTTGAAGTTGAGATGTTGGAGGACGCGCTTAAATCTACAAGAGGAAATATGGCCAAAGCGGCCAGAATATTGGAGATAACTGAGAGAAAAATGGGACTCAGGGTAGTTAAGTATGGAATAGATCCGAAAAAATATACATAAAAAAGGGTTTTGCTAAAATATTAAAAATCCTGGAAATTGATCCTACAAATATGTAGAGCCAAATTATTGGTAAAACATTTTTGTAGGATTTTTTTTACCATAAAAAATCATCTATTTATTAGATAAAAATCACCAGTTAATTAATTCTATATATAATAAGTATTTAAACATTTTGCTCTAAAACGTTTTTAAAGTTGGCACGTTCTTTGCATTTAAAAGGGCGGGTAGAAAAATTTATTAGGAGCAGAATATGAAGATGAAAAGGATTTTAATCCTTACAGCAGTCGTTTTTCTCTGCGCTGGAACGGCGGTTTTTGCTGAAGACAACGCGGCAGAAACTCTGGAACTTTTTCAGAGCGCATTTGACATGATTTGGTTAGTCCTTGCGGCAGCTTTAGTATTTTTTATGCAAGCTGGTTTTGCAATGGTAGAGGTCGGACTTACAAGAGCCAAGAATGCCGGTAATATTATAATGAAAAACCTTATGGATTTTTCTGTTGGTGCCGTTGCTTATTTCGCCTTAGGTTGGGCTTTCATGTATGGTGCAACAGCTGGCGGTTTTATTGGTACAGATCAGTTCTTTCTTATTGGTGCTGATTCAAGTTTGTTAAGAGACTGGTTTTTTCAGGTTGTTTTTGCTGCTACAGCTGCAACAATTGTTTCAGGTGCAATGGCTGAAAGAACAAAGTTTACCAGTTATCTATTATATTCAGTTTTTATTTCAGCAATCATATATCCCGTTTCAGGTCACTGGATCTGGAGTGGAGTGGGCTGGTTAGGAAATCTTGGATTTCATGACTTTGCAGGTTCAACAGTTGTTCACTCTGTAGGTGGATGGGCCGCTCTTGCCGGAGCTATAACTCTCGGACCAAGAATGGGCAAGTATGTTGAAGTTAATGGAAAGAAAGTTAGCAAGGCTATTCAGGGGCATAATATGCCGCTTGCAGCACTTGGTGTATTTATCCTTTGGTTTGGATGGTATGGGTTTAACTGTGGTTCAACTCTTTCAGGAACTGACCTTAGTATAGCTCATGTAGCTGTCACAACAACTTTGGCAGCATCTACCGGAGCAATTGGTGCTATGATTACTTCATGGGTACAGTTTGGAAAACCTGATCCATCAATGTCTCTTAATGGTGCTTTAGCCGGACTTGTTGGTATAACAGCTGGATGTGCGGTAGCTTCTCCTGTTGGAGCTTTAATCATAGGTCTTGTTGCAGGTATTCTTGTTGTAATGTCTGTAGAGTTTATTGACAAGGTTCTTCATATTGATGACCCTGTTGGAGCAGTTTCAGTACACGGTGTTTGCGGTGTATGGGGAACTCTTGCTGTAGGTTTGTTTGCAACTCCAGGATCACTGGATCATGCAGGTCTTTTCTACGGCGGTGGTGTTTATCAGTTAGGAGTTCAGGCTCTGGGTGTTATTTCAGTTTTCGCTTGGGTATTTATTACAGCAATGGTTCTTTTCAATGTTATCAAGAAAACTGTTGGTCTTAGAGTTGAGGCTAAAGAAGAGCTTGAAGGTCTTGATGCCAGTGAACATGGAATGGAATCTTACAGCGGATTTCAGATATTCAGCAATATGTAATCAGATTTACGCTTAGCGTAACTTTGATTTTGAAGAAAAGCCTTGGGCTTTTCTTCAAATAGTGGATACTCGCTGTTTGTGCGAGAAGATTTGGAGGAAAGTAAACAATGAAATTGATAACTGCTTTTATTCAGCCGCATATGCTGAATGATGTTAAACAGGAATTATATAAGAGTGAAATTTATAAGATGTCTGTAACCAATGCGTTGGGATGTGGACAGCAGATGGGCTATCATGAGTCATACAGAGGTGTTGATGTAGAAGTTAATCTGTTAAAGAAAATTAGACTTGATATTGCAGTAAATGATGAGTTCGTAAAGCCAACAATTGATGCTATTATAGAAGGTGCAAGAACCGGAGAGATTGGAGACGGCAAGATCTTTGTTACACCTATAGAAGAATGCATTAGAATAAGAAATGGCGAGACAGGTACTGTAGCAATAGGATAATATCTGTATAGAATAAAAAATAGTATTTAAAAAAGTTGGCAACAGCTATTTTGACAATAAATATTATTATGGAGAATATATTTTAAGGAGTTTTTAAAATGAATTGTATCGATTTTACAACAACACCTTTGAATGAGATTTACGGTTCAAACTGTTTTTCTGATTCAGAGATGAGAACCAGACTTCCCAAAAGCATTTATAAGGAAGTGAAGAAGGTTCAGGATGGCACTGAAGCCCTTACTCTTGAGGTAGCAGAAGTTGTAGCTGCAGCAATGAAAGATTGGGCTATAGAAAAAGGTGCTACACACTATACACACTGGTTTCAGCCTTTAACTGGTTTAACAGCTGAAAAGCATGATTCGTTTATATCACCATTATCTGACGGAAAGGTAATGTTGGAATTTTCTGGAAAAGAATTAATCAAAGGTGAGCCTGATGCTTCAAGTTTTCCAAGCGGTGGTCTTAGAGCAACATTTGAAGCACGCGGTTATACCGCATGGGATACAACATCTCCTGCTTTTATCAGAGAAGATGACTCAGGTGTTACTCTTTGTATTCCTACAGCTTTTGTCTCTTATAACGGAGAAGCACTTGATAAGAAAGTTCCTTTATTAAGATCAATGGATGCTCTTAATAGAGAAGCATTAAGAGTTTTAAAAGTTCTTGGTGTAGATGCCGGAAAGGTTACACCCACTATTGGCCCTGAGCAGGAATATTTTCTTGTTAAAGAAGATTTATTCGATAAAAGATCTGACCTTATGTTAACAGGACGTACTGTATTCGGTGCGATGTCTGCTAAAGGTCAGGAAATGGATGATCACTATTTTGGTAGTATAAAAGAAGCTGCTGCATCTTTTATGAAAGAACTTAATTATGAACTTTGGAAGCTTGGTATATCAGCTAAAACACAGCACAACGAAGTTGCGCCTAATCAGTTTGAGATAGCACCAATCTTTGATTCAGCAAACGTTGCTACAGACCGAAATCAGCTTGTAATGGCAAGTATTGAAAAAGTAGCTAAAAGACATGGTCTTAAAGCTCTTCTTCATGAGAAACCATTTGCTGGTGTTAATGGTTCTGGTAAGCATAATAACTGGTCAATGTCTACAGATACTGGCTTGAACCTTCTTGAACCAGGTGATAGTCCTGAAGACAATGCTAACTTCCTCCTTTTCCTTGTAGCTGTAATTAAAGCAGTTGACGAGTATTCTCCACTTCTTAGAGCATCAGCTTCTAATTCAGGAAACGATCATCGTCTTGGTGCTAATGAAGCTCCTCCAGCGATTATTTCAATTTTCCTTGGAGATCAGCTTGAAAGTATTCTTGACGCTTTATCAGAAGGAAAGACTGTAAAAACAGAAAGTGGTCAGACTTTGGAAATTGGAGTTACAAGTATTCCTAGTCTTCCAAAAGATCTTACTGATAGAAATAGAACATCACCTTTTGCTTTTACTGGTAATAAGTTTGAGTTCAGAATGGTTCCGTCATCATTATCGATTTCAGGACCGAATGTAGCAATCAATACTGCTGTTGCTGAAGTTCTTTCAGAGTTTGCTGACAGACTTGAGAAAGCATCAGATCTAAAAGCAGAAATTGCAAGCATTGTAAAAGAAACCTATAAGGCTCATAAAAGAGTCGTTTTTAATGGAAATGGTTACTCTGACGAATGGGTTGGAGAGGCTGAAAAGAGAGGCCTTCCTAATATTAAATCAACCATCGAAGCTATTCCTCTAAAAGCTGAAATGAGTTCTGTAGAACTTTTTTCAAAGCATGGAGTTTTCTCCAAGGAAGAGCTTGAATCAAGAGTTGAGATTTATCTGGAAGCGTACAGCATGCAGATCAACGTTGAGGCAAAGATTATGGTCGAAATGGCTGAGAAGCAGATTTATGCTGCTGCCTCACGATTTTCAAAGTCTTTAAGTGAGACAATCTTGAAGACAAAAGAAGCATTAACATCTTTTGACACATCAGCATATGAAAAAACGTTGACCAAACTGTCTGAGAACATCAACGGACTTATGACAAAAACAGAAGAGCTGAAAGCTCTTATTGCTAAAGCCGGTGATGAAGAAGATGTAGCAAAGGCTGCATCAATGTTCAGGAATGAAGTATTCGCAAAGATGGGAGAAGTAAGAGTTTACGGAGATACTCTTGAAGAAATAATCCCACGTGACGAATGGCCTTTCCCGACTTATGAAGACCTCCTTTTCAGGCTCTAGGTAACTCCCCTGAGCTGTTGATATCTCCATATTTGTCTTGCCGGTGCTGGTAGTTTATCAGCATCGGCTCTTTTTTTTATTAAATTACATACCATACTTGCGATCGCAATATCTCTTTCTTATCCTTCATATAGATGAGTGATTTCATCAAATAAATTATTACCAAAACATATTTATGTGGAGAAAACAGCTATGTTATTTTCAAAGTCCTTAAGAATGAGATTAACTGTTTCAATTGTAGTTTTAATACTACTTTTATTTTCCGTTAATATTTTTATTTCTGTCACACAAATAAGGAAATCATTATTAAATGGTGCCTGCGAATTGGCGACTGAATCATTATCTCTGAATATTTCAAAAGTAAATCAATTTATAAGTGAAAAAAAGCAAATAGTAGCATCATTGGGCTTTACTACCCAGTTTAGAGATTTTGCAAAGAATGTTCCTTCCAGATTTTATTTTAGAGGAGCACGTACTCAAAGTCCTTCTGAAATAGAGCATGATTATAATAAGCTTCCAGATGATATAAAAAGACTTGCAGATTCTATAAGCATTGCGGAGCCTGATTCTAAACGGGATCCAGAACTTGTTAAAAAATATAATGAGCTAATGAACACCTGTGTGCGAATTGATAATAGTGATCCTGATATTTTTCTAACATATCTTGTTGTAGAGAAAACTCAGGAATATTTTTGTGATCCTGACACAACAGAACCAATGTATACTCATTATTATGTAAGAAATAGAGACTGGTATAAAGATGGAATAAAAGGAGACTATCCAATAATAACAACACCGTACAAAGATATTTCTCTTGGTGTTCTTGTTGTTACATGTACTTCTCCAATGAAAGAAAATGGTCAGCTTTTAGGCGCAGTCAATATCGATTTTAAAATTAATACGATATCATCCTTGGTTGAAAAATTAAAACTTACTGAAGACAGCTTTGCTTTT
>JAQQAK010000266.1 GCA_028527945.1 Spirochaetaceae bacterium | reverse complement strand
TCTCTAAGGAATGAGTATCAACTTACAATATCAAACAGCTGTTGGCTCATTGATGTTAAATAATAAAAAGGAAAAATACTTATGATATCAATAAAGAATGAAAAAAGAATGTTAGGATTTTTCTGTTTGTTCATCTTTTTCCTTTCATTTATGACATAGGGATGTGATAATGACTTAATGATATATCCTCCAGAATGAACAGCTATAGTATTAACCTGACAGTTGGCTGAAAAAAGGTGGCCAAAAGATCTCAGAAAGATATAATGATTTTACGAAAGATTTATATCAGGAGGTACAAATGGCCATAAAAAAAATGTATCACAGAAGGCTGCAAGGCGAAAGATGAGCATGATTGAACTTGCAGAATAATTAGGAAATGTCAGCAAAGCCTGTAAAATCATGGGATATTTCAAGTAACAGTTTTACGAAATCAGAAGAAATTATCAAACCTATGGAGCCCAGGGGCTTATCGACCTATTACCAGGACCGAGAAATCCACATCCAAATAGAGTCCCTCCAGAAATAGAAAAAGAGATTCTGTATTATAGTCTTGAGTTTCCAACACATGGATGTTTAAAGGGTTTCTCAACATTTAGAATTGAAATAGCATACACCTTTTCAAGTATTCATCGAGGAATCTCCTAAAGAAGAGGGGAATGCGGTACTGTTGCTTAAGAAAATCGTTTATCTTTCTGGGTCTGTGTCAAGTAAATATTATAAATAAACAAAAAGATCTGTTGTATGTAGGGAAGAAAAAAATAGAAAATCAGGACGTAACTCTGGTACAGAGTTTGCAGACGCTATAGGTCTTGAAACATCAATAAATAATCTTTTAAAACGCACTATGCGCATCCGTACTGTTCTTCAGAGCGTGGAACCAATGAAAACCACAATGAGATATAAGACGCTTTATTCCTAAAGGTACTGATTTAGGAAAAGTAGATCGTTCTGAGATCCGCAAGAGTCAAAACTGGATGAATAACTATCCAAGAAAATACTTGACGGGAACCCCCTCTCGAAGCATTAACAAAAAAAATAGGAGATAGATTTAAAATCCCGTCATTTCTGGAGGTCGCTGTATGAGAAAAACAATCATTATACTTTACAGGTAACCCTGTAAACAAATTTATAAATTAAAAACTTGACGTGGAAAGATAAGCGAAATAGAATAGTAAGTAAAAAGAAGTTCTAAAGAAAGAGAAAAGAAAGCTAAAGGCAAATATGTGAGGATAAATGGATTCAGCTTTAACAGAACGTGAACGAAAAATCTTATCTATTTTGACAGACAACACCAATACAAGTGTAGCTTCAATTGCAGAAGCTATTCAGGTCTCAAAGGTAACATTAAGAAGTGATTTATCATCTCTTGAGGAAAAGGGGTTCATAGTTCGAACTCATGGAGGCGCGTTACCTGTTTTTCATAATAATATAATTGAAAGCAGCCGTAAAAATCAGGATGAAAAGGTCAGAATAGCAAAAGCCGCAGCAAAATATATCAATGATGGTGATACAATCATGATAGAAGCTGGTACTACAACTGCATTAATTGCGAAATATCTGCTTGGTAAAAGAGATTTACATGTTGTTACAAATTCTACCTTAATAATTCCATACGCAAGAATAAATCCACAAATACACTTAACTGTTGTAGGAGGAGAGTTTCGTCCAACAACAGAAAGCCTTGTAGGACCAATTACTTTACGAGAATTAGAAGAGTTTAGAGTAAAAAAAGCGTTTTTAGGGACAGATGGTTTTACCCTTGAACGAGGAACAAGCGCTCATCTTTCCGAGGGGGCTGAAGTAAATAAAAGAATGGCAATGCAGGCTGAAGAACGTTTTTTGGTTGCAGATTCAAGCAAATATGGACAATCAGGCTTTGCAAGATCTCTTAATCTTGAGCAATACAGCCGTATTATTACAGATTCCAACATGGAAGACAATGTGGTCTCTATGCTTGAAGAGGCTGGATTAAAAATAGAGCGTGTTTAAATAGAAAATAGCACAATTAAAATATTATTAAAGGAGTATGCTTAATGGCTACTGAAATATTATTGCCCAGGCAGGGGAATAGCGTAGAGTCTTGTGTTATCCTTGAATGGCATAAATCTGAAGGTGACAAGGTGTCTACTGGCGAAGCTGTTTGCGAGGTTGAAACAGATAAAGCTACCTTTGAGGTAGAAGCTCCTGTTGATGGGGTTTTCTTAAAAAAGTTTTTTGAAGAAGGAGATGATGTTCCTGTTCTTACAGTTATTGCAGCTGTTGGAAATGAAGGTGAGGATGTCTCAACTCTTGCTCCATCTGACAGCAGGGGAAAAGATGAAAAAAAATCTAAAGATAAAGATCCCATTATAGAAGAAAAAAATCTTCCAGAAAATGTTGAGCCTTCAAAGAATCCAGTTGTTGGTATAAAAACTCAAAATGGTGAAACATTTGCGTCTCCTCGAGCGAGAAAAACAGCAGCGGCAAAAGGAATAAATGTTGAAACTCTGGCAGGAAGTGGTCCGGGTGGCAGAGTTATTGAACGGGATGTTTTAGCCGCTTCTCCTTCAGTTTCTTTAAGTCCTGCAGCAAAGCAGGGGATAGCTTCAGGTATGTTTGCTCCAGAACGTGGCAGTGGAATTGGTGGCCGAATTCTCTTTTCAGATTTATCTGCTACCGGTAATATTTCAAATAATACAGTTTCAGTCTCTGACACCATTTCTGAAAAAGAAATACCAATAAAAGGTGTTCGAAAAGTTATTGCTGAGAGAATGCATTCATCACTTCAACAAACTGCTCAATTAACTTTAAATAGCAGTGCTGACGCAAGAGAACTTAAAGCGTATAGACAGCAGTGTAAAGCAGCACCTGAAGAACTTGGAATGGCCAAGATCACTCTAAATGATATGATCCTTTTTGCTGTTAGCCGTGTTCTTCCACGATTTTCGTATATGAACGCAGAAGCTTTTACTGATAAGATAGTTGAGCATGGGAATGTCAATCTTGGTTTTGCGGTAGATACAGATCGCGGTCTAATGGTTCCTGTAATTCGTAACGCTCAAAGATTATCATTAAAGGCTATTTCAGCAGAGGCAAAAAGACTTGGAACAGCTTGTTTAGAAGGAAATATAAGTCCTGATGAACTTAATGGTGGAACATTCACAGTATCAAATCTTGGTTCAATGGGTGTTGAACATTTTACACCTATTTTAAACGCACCACAGGTCGGTATACTTGGTGTAGGCGGAATAAA
This sequence comes from Spirochaetaceae bacterium, assembly GCA_028527945.1. Taxonomy (GTDB): domain Bacteria; phylum Spirochaetota; class Spirochaetia; order UBA9216; family UBA9216; genus Thalassospirochaeta. The sequence continues at coordinate 9,051 of JAQQAK010000266.1, read as the reverse complement.
CTTGGCGCCTGTTCAGGTAGATGGTGAAATCGATTACATCCCCAAGATTGCTCTTTCTTTAACAATAGATCATCGTGCTGTTGATGGCGCTCCCGGAGCAAAGTTTCTAAAAGCTTTAACTACAGAAATAGCAAACTTTAGAATCTCTCTGGCAGACTGATTCCATTTTTATGTTGTTGATTAAGAGGAGTTCAAATGAGCGAAGAATATGATTTGATAGTAATTGGTGCTGGTCCTGGTGGGTATATTGCTGCAGAGCGAGCCGGAGCCGCTGGAAAAAAAGTCTTATTAATAGAAGAAAACGAAATGGGAGGCGAATGCACCAATCATGGATGCATCCCTACAAAGAGCCTTCTTGCTGGCGCAAAACATTATGTACATGCGCTTGAGTCTGAAAAGTTTGGAGTAACTACAACAGAAGCCAGGTATGATCTTAAAACAGCTATGGCTTGGAAACAGGAAACAATAGAAACCCTTAGAGCCGGAATAGCTTTTCTTATGAAAAAAAATAAAGTGGTTGTAGTTAAAGGTGCTGCTTCAATGAATCCTGATAGGAGTATTTCTGTAAATGGAAAGCACTATAATGGTAGAAATATTATAATTGCTACAGGTTCTTCTCCGGCTGTTCCTCCAATCCCCGGTGCTGATGGAGAAAATGTCTTAACTAATCGTGGAATCCTTGCAATAGAAAAACTTCCTAAAAAACTTGCAATAATTGGCGGAGGTGTTATTGGGGTAGAATTTGGATGTTATTTTTCTTCTATAGGAGTAGATGTCACTGTTATCGAAATGATGGATGAGATACTTCCAATGATGGATAATGAACTTGCTTCTGTTATGCGTAAGGCTCTTAAAGGTGTTGAGTTCATAAATTCTGCCAAGGTTACAGAAATAACAAAAAAAGGTGTCACTTATGAAAAAGGTGGAAAATCTATTGATGTTCAAGCTGATATGATTCTTATGGCAGTAGGTAGAAGACCCAATCTTGATGGTTTTAAAGATTCTGGCCTTGATATAACTCGTGGTGGAATTAAAGTAGATGAAAAAATGAGAACCAATCTTCCAGGTGTCTATGCTATAGGTGATGTGAATGGAAAATCTCAACTTGCTCATTCTGCAAGTAGAATGGCAGAAGTTGCTGTAAATAATATTTTAGGTAAAGAAGATAAAATGAGATATAACGCAATTCCATGGGCTTTATACACTTTGCCGGAAGCTTCTGGTTGCGGTATGACTGAAAAAGAAGCAAAAGAAAAAGGAATACCAGTAAAAATAGCATCTGTTCAAATGAGAGCGAATGGACGGTTCCTCGCGGAATATGGAAAACGTGAGCCGGGACTTTGCAAAGTTATTGTCAATGCTGAAACCGGCGTATTACTTGGAGTTAATTTAATTGGAGGAGTCGCGTCTGAAATGATTCCTGCTGTAGCTACAATGATAGAGTCTGAACTTAGAGTTGAAGAGATAAAGGAGATTGTTTTTCCTCATCCCGCTGTAGCTGAAGTAATTAGAGATGCAATGTTTGAGTTTTAAGATAAAGGTTGGTTTGCGGTTAAGTCCGCAGTTTAAATTTGTTTTTTAATAAGAGGAGTATATAAATGCCTAAATCAATGTTAGTAGATCCGGAGGCTGTAAGAAAACCTTCGACATTAAAATTTAACGATATCAAGATTAATGCTTATAAAAGTGATTTTGCGAAAGAAAAGAAAAAATATGGTATTGATGGTTTAAAAAATATTTACCGTGATATGTGTTTTATTCGTGAGTTTGAAACTATGCTTGACGAAATAAAAAAAATGGGAAGCTATGAAGGTATTGAATATAATCATAAAGGACCTGCCCATCTCTCAATCGGACAGGAATCAGCTTCTGTTGGTCAGTGTTATAACCTCGATGTAGATGATCATATTTTTGGCTCCCACAGAAGTCATGGTGAAATACTTGCAAAATGTTTATCTGCTGTTCATAAACTTCCAGAAGCAGAATTGACTAATATAATGGAAGATTTTATGGGCGGAGCTGCTCTTAGAGTAGTTGAAAAGGGGCATTCCGGTAATGTCAAAGAGCTTACTGAGAAATTTGTGCTTTACGGAACTCTTGCAGAAATCTTTGCAAGGGCTACAGGATTTAATAAAGGACTCGGTGGTTCAATGCATACCTTTTTTATACCATTTGGGTCTATGCCAAATAATGCTATTGTTGGTGGTTCTGGTGATATAAGTGTTGGAGCTGCTCTTTATAAGAGAATTAATAGAAAGCCGGGTATTGTAATCGGAAATATTGGTGATGCTTCAATGGGATGTGGTCCTGTTTGGGAAGGTCTTATGATGGCTGCTATGGATCAATACAGGAGTCTATGGGATAAAGATCTTGGCGGAGCGCCTCCTATTCTTATTAACTTTTTTAATAACTTTTATGGTATGGGCGGTCAAACCTGTGGAGAAACAATGGGGTATAACGTTCTTGCAAGAGTCGGCGCTGGCGTTAATCCTGAAAATATGCATTCAGAACGAGTTGATGGTTATAATCCTCTGGCGGTTGCTGATGCTATTGAAAGAAAGAAAAAGATTCTTCTTGAAGGTAAGGGCCCTGTACTTCTTGATACAATAACATACCGTATTTCAGGTCATAGTCCGTCTGACGCGTCAAGTTATAGAACAAAAGAAGAAATAGATCTATGGGAAAAGAATGATTGCGTAGCAGGTTTTGGAGAATATCTTCTTAGTAATAAGGCCGTTGATCAAAATTATCTTGATCAGGTAGCCGCAGAAGTTAAGGAGAAAATTGTAAATACAGTAAAACTTGCTATAGATATGGATGTAAGTCCAAGAATCGGCGGTGATTTTATTGAATCTGTAATGTTCTCAAATGAAAAAGTTGAAAGCTTTGATGAACGTGAACCAGAGATGCTGATTTCTTATGAAGAGAATCCCAGAATAAAGTCATTCAGTAGAAAGAGCCGTTATGCCTTTGATGAGAATGGAAAAAAGCTTTCTGCTGCAAAAACTTTTGCTTACCGAGATGCTTTGTTTGAATCTATGTTATACAGATTTTCAAAAGACCCTACAATGGCCGCCTGGGGTGAAGAGAACCGTGACTGGGGAGGAGCGTTTGCCGTATACAGAGGGCTCACGGAGGCTTTGCCATATCATAGGCTTTTTAACTCTCCAATTTCAGAAGGCGCTATTGTTGGATCAGGTGTAGGCTACGCGCTTTCCGGGGGACGTGCTGTTGTAGAGCTTATGTATTGCGATTTTATGGGAAGAGCCGGAGATGAAATCTTTAATCAGGCTTCAAAATGGCAGTCAATGAGTGCAGGTATTTTGAAAATGCCTTTAACTGTTAGAGTTTCTGTTGGAAACAAATATGGGGCACAGCATTCACAGGATTGGACAAGTCTTGTAGCTCATATTCCAGGATTAAAAGCAATGTATCCAGCAACTCCTTATGACGCAAAAGGAATGCTGAATCTTGCTCTAAGTGGAACAGATCCGGTTATTTTCTTTGAAAGTCAGAAACTTTATGGAATTGGTGAAGAGTTTGTCAAAGAAGGTGTTCCCGAAGGATATTATGAAATCCCTCTAGGCGAGCCTGTAATGAGAAAGTCTGGTTCTGATCTTACGATTTGTTCAAGTGGACCTGCGCTGTATAAAGCAATGGATGCCGCGTCTGAATTTGAAGAGAAGCATGGAATTTCAGTAGAAGTGTGGGATTTGCGTTTTATAAATCCTCTAAACTATGAACCTCTTGTTGAATCAATTAAAAAGACAGGTAGAGTTCTTCTTGTAAGTGATGCATGTGAAAGAGGAAGTTTCTTACATAATGTCGCAAGTAATCTTACTACTCTTGCGTTTGACTATCTTGATGCGCCGCCTGCAGTTGTTGGTAGCCGAAACTGGATAAGCCCTGCGGCTGAAATGGAAAGTATATTCTTTCCTCAAAAGGAATGGATTATTGATACTTTTCACGAGAGAATAATGCCTCTTAATGAACATACTCCTACAACTGTTGCAACTTGCGGAGAAATTATAAGAGGAAACAGAGAAGGAGTTTAAATTTGGCAAGAGAAGCTAAAGAATTCTATTCAGATCTTAATATACCTGAGATAGAAAAACGTCTTAAAGCCGCGGATGAGGTTGGAAAACTCATCCGTTCAGGCGAGCTAAAAAATATAGACTCAGGTGGTGAGGTGAATAATCATGTCCATACTATTTATTCCTTCTCACCTTATTCTCCGTCTTTGGCCGCATTTAAGGCTTGGGAGGCAGGTCTTTGCGCGGTTGGAATTATGGATCATGATTCTGTATCTGGCGCAAGGGAAATGTTTTCTGCTGGGAAATCAATTGGAATAGCAACAACAACAGGTTTTGAAGTTCGTGTGAATATGAGCGGGACGCTTGTTGAAGGAAGAAAGATTAATAATCCGGATTCTTCAAATATAGCTTATATGGCTGTTCACGGAATACCTTCAAGCCAGCTTGATGCCGCGGAAGATTTCCTTAAACCTATACATGAAGAACGAAATAAAAGAAACAGGCTTCAGACAGATGCTCTAAACAAGATTATATCTGAAAAAGGCTTGCCGGAACTTGATTTTGATAATGATATTGTTCCTCTAAGTAAATCAAAAGACGGAGGAAGTATTACAGAACGTCATATTCTTTACGCCTTTGCAAAACTAATTGTAGATACAGCCGGAAAGGGAGAGTGTGTTATTGATTTTCTTGAAAATAAACTTGATTTAAAACTTCCGGAAAAAGTCATAGGATTTTTGTCTGATACAGAAAACCCTCATTATCTCTATGACTTGCTTGGGGTTTTGAAAAGTGCTTTTTTACCGAGCTTTTTTATTCAACCCAATGAAAAGGAATGTGTTTCAGTTAAGAAGGTTGTTTATTTTGCGAGAAGCATTGGTGCAATTCCAGCTTATGCGTACCTTGGCGATGTAAGTGAGTCTCCGACCGGGGATAAGAAGGCCGAGAAATTTGAAGATGACTATCTTGATGAATTAATTTCAGAGATTAAGAATATTGGTTTTTATGCTGTAACATATATGCCTCCCCGAAATACAAAAAAGCAATTGTCGAGACTGACAAAATTATGTCAAAAAAATGGTTTGATGGAGATAAGCGGAGTTGATATTAACTCATCACGTCAGAGTTTTAATTGCCGAGAGGTTATGGATCCAGATTTCTCACAACTGATTGATGCTACCTGGGCTTTAATAGCTCATGAAAGATTGGCGTCAAAAGATTTGAAGTACTCACTTTTTAGTGAAGATAATCCATGGGCAAAGGAGTCTCTTGAACAAAGAATAAAAAGATATGCTGAATCAGGCAGAAAGATGGATCCGTTCAATCCTGAAAAGATAAAAATAGGTGAAAATTCTTAAAGTTTGAAAATATTGTAAATTATGGAGGATAATTTGGACTATACAACTATAGCTCCTATCATAAGAGGAGTTTATTTTGACGGCTGTAAAGGACCTATTGTTCAGTACAGCAAAGAAAATGTAAACAATTCTGTAAATATCGAGATTCCTAAAAGCGCAGATGAGACTAATATTTCTGAGATTTTAAAAAATGCTGCCTCAGATAAGATTCCTGCTTCGATACACATAAAAGATATTGGAACATTTTTATTGGGAACAAGATTAGATAATGTAGGAAAGAATTTAGTAAAAGAAGAAAAGGCTCTTAAAGTTTCAGGTAAAATTGCTGTTGTGACAGGCGGAGCACAAGGATTTGGTGAGCAGCTTGTTCGAGGATTGTTTAAAGAAGGCGCGATTGTTGCCATTGTAGACATGAACTTTGAAGGCGCAAAAAAACTTGCAGACACTCTAAATGCTGAAGCAAAAGAGGAGCGGGCATTTGCCTGTGCTGTTAATGTCTCAGATGAAGAATCTGTAAAGAAAATGATAGATGAAATAGTTTCAACTGTAGGCGGAATAGATATCTTTGTAAATAATGCAGGTGTTTTAAAGGCCGGAAGTGTTAAAGAATTAAGCTTAAAAGATTTTCATTTTGTTACAGATGTAAATTATATTGGATACTTTTTATGTGCTAAATTCGCGTCTCCGGTTATGGCATTACAAAATAGCGCATCTGGCGGTAAATATTTTACAGACATTATACAGATAAACTCAAAGTCCGGACTTGTTGGTTCTAATAAAAATGGCGCTTATGCCGGTGGTAAATTTGGTGGAATAGGGCTTACTCAGAGTTTTGCACTTGAGCTTGTTACAGATAATATAAAGGTTAACTCAATATGTCCCGGTAACTTTTTTGATGGACCTCTATGGTCAGATCCTGATAGAGGGTTATTTGTTCAGTATTTAAATACGGGTAAGGTCCCTGGAGCAAAGACGGTTGCTGATGTCAAAAAATTCTATGAATCAAAGGTTCCTATGGGGCGAGGGTGCGAAGGCGGTGATGTTATAAAAGCTTTGTTTTATTTAGTTGAGCAAAAATACGAAACAGGGCAGGCTTTACCGGTAACAGGAGGACAGGTAATGCTTAATTAGGCATTTTCCTGTTTAAGAGATTATTACTGAGGTAATTTCAAAACCTTAAAAGTTTTGAAAGAGGCTTAACTAATAGGAGTTAATTATGAAAACGAAAGCTGTTAGAATGTACGGAGTAAAAGATTTAAGGCTTGAAGAATTTGAACTTCCTGAAATAAAAGATGATCAGATACTTGCCAAGATTGTTTCTGATTCAATTTGTATGTCCAGTTATAAGGCAGCTATTCAAGGAAATGGACATAAACGAGTTCCTGAAGATATTGCGGAAAATCCTGTAATTATCGGGCATGAGTTTTGTGGAGAACTAATAGAAATTGGTTCTAAATGGCAAAATAAGTTTAAATCTGGGCAGAAGTTTTCTATTCAGCCTGCAATAAACTATGCGGACGGTCCTGTTGGTATACTATCTGCTCCGGGCTATAGTTATACAACAATTGGTGGAGAAGCTACTTATATTGTAATTCCTAATGAAGTAATGGAAAACGATTGTCTTCTTGATTATCATGGAGATTCGTATTTTTATGGTTCGCTTGCAGAACCTGTTTCCTGCGTGGTTGGAACATTTCACGCCATGTACCATACTAAACAGGGTTCTTATGTGCATCATATGGGAATTAAAGAAGGTGGAGCTATGGCTCTTCTAGCTGGAGTTGGGCCTATGGGGCTTGGAGCAATTGATTATATAATTCATTGTGATAGAAAACCAGCTCTTATTGTTGTTACTGACATAGATCAGGACAGGCTTGATAGAGCTGCTTTGATTTATACTGAAGAAGAAGCTAAAAAGAATGGAATAAAATTACATTACTTAAATACGAGAGATTTGAAAGATCCTGTTTCCAAAATTAAAGAGTTTAACAATGGAAACGGTTATGATGATGTCATATGTTTTGCTCCGGTAAAACCTGTTGTAGAACAAGGCGATGCTCTTTTAGGAGATGACGGATGTCTTAATTTCTTTGCTGGGCCTTCTGATACGTCTTTTTCAGCAGCATTGAATTTTTATAATATTCATTATAGTTCTACCCATGTAGTTGGAACATCAGGCGGCAATACTGATGATATGAGAGAATCTCTGGAAATAATGGCAGCTGGAAAAATAAATCCCTCAACTATGGTTACCCATGTTGGCGGAATTGATTCTGTTGTAGAAACGACTCTTAATCTTCCTCATATTCCGGGAGGAAAAAAACTTATTTATACAGGAATCTCTATGCCTTTGACTGCTATTACTGATTTTGAAGATAAGGGCAAAAATGATCCGGTCCTGGCAAAACTTGCTGAAATTACCCAAAATGCAGGTGGTCTTTGGTGTAAAGAAGCAGAAGAATATCTTCTTGCGAACGCAAAACCTATATAAACCCAAGATAAGTTTAAGGCTTTGTTATACCAATAGTTTTGAAAATATGTTTTAGCTCCCTGTTGTATTTATAGCAGGGAATTTTAAGGTTTTTACGAAAAATTACAGGTTTCACCTATTTGATACTCTGATGGAGATATTCCATATTTTTCTTTGAATAGATGGGCAAAATGTCTGCTGCTGGAATAACCAATTTCAGCTGAAACCTCTTTTATTGTTATACCGGGTTTTTGTAACAATTTTAAAGATTCCTCAAGCCTTAGATTTGTAAGATATGTTGTGAGAGATACTCCCGCATATTTTTTAAAAACAGAACTTAAATAATTGGGGGTAATATTAACCTTTTCAGCAATCTGAGATACACCTATCGATTCTTTAAAATGAGCTTCAGCTATAGTTTTTGCTTGCCTGACCAATAAATCTGTCATGTCTTTTGCGGTATTATTTTGTTGTTGTAATTTGATAGAAATCTTATCTTCACCTTTTTCTTCTGAAATAATATTTATCGCTCTGTTTATACTTTCTTCAAGTTCTTTAGGATCTACTGGTTTTAAAAGATAATCAATAACACCAAGCCGTAGAGCTTTTCTGCTGTATTCAAACTCAGAAAAACCAGTAAGTATAATCCACTTAGTGTTTGGAGCAAAGTTTTCAAGTTCTTCTATAGCTTTTAAACCATTAATTCCAGGCATATGAATATCGATAAGGCCAATGTCCGGAGGAGCAGTTTTTACTTTGTTTATCATATCTTTTCCGCTTTCAGCTTCTGTAATATCAAAAGAAAATGACAATTCTTTTAGAATATCGCTAACAGAAAATCTGACTAAATATTCATCGTCCGCAATTAAAAGTTTCATATTTCTATCACCACCTTAGTTCCTTCTCCAATGTGGCTGTCGATCGTAAAGCTGCTCTGAGGCCAATTTATTCTAAGCCTTTCTGTAACGTTACCAATTCCAATATTGCTCTTTTTTTCAATTTCTTCTGAATCAAAACCTTGCCCATTATCCATAATCTCAATTAAAAGTCCCTGCTCATTAGTAGTGTTTCTTTCAATAGCCTTTACAGTAAGAGTTCCTGGGCGTTCAAGAGGTTCTATACCATGAAGAACAGCGTTTTCAACTAATGGCTGAAGGATTAATTTGGGTACCTGAAAGTATTTTGTTTC
>JAQQAK010000265.1 GCA_028527945.1 Spirochaetaceae bacterium | reverse complement strand
TGGAAGGGCGCAATAGATACAGGAGCTGGGTTATCAGGAAAAGCAGCCAGCTTGGGAGTATACGCATTATCATCAGAGCCTGGAACGAGTTTTTCAGAAATATGGGATGAAAGCGGAGGATTGTCTTTAAACATAGCAGATGCAGGTGCGATTTATGACATGTTTAGCGGAGGTTTATATCAGGAAGGAAAAATAGACGAGAATAGTCTTAAGCTAAGAAGTAAGATAAGAAATGGTCTAACAGGTACCGGAATAAACCTTAATATAACCAGTAGTGGAGTAAGCACATCTTTTGGAAGCGGAAGCGATATAGGTTTAATGAACAATCTTTATAACCTTGAAAACGGCTTATCAACAAGAAGCTGGGCAAAAGAAAAAGCCGCCAGTCTTGGTGAAAATGGAGATGCGTTTAAAACGCAGCCGGGAATAAGAGTATATGAAACCTTTTGGTAGATGTAAAAAATAATACAATGATTTTTATATTTATAATGTACAGACGATATAGTCTGTCTCATGTTTTGGGATTGGATGCTAAAGAAAATAATAATATTCCACTATTAGATATAAAATCATGTTGTGGCAGATACCTTATGTCGGTAACATAATTATGGATTCTACCTAGTGTTGAGGCTCTATTGACAATCAAATTGAAAAGTGTATAGAATGAATCATTCATTCAGGCATTGAGACAGGAAAAACTATGAACCGAATAAAATTAATTCACGATGCAGCCGCGAAGCTTTTTATAAAACAGGGATATTCCGGAACACAGATTAGCCATATTGCTGATGCTGTAGGAGTAGCCGTAGGAACAATATATCATGATTTTTCCGGCAAACAGGAAATAAAGAATCTTATTCTAAGGGCATCAGTTGAAGATGGTTTTTTAGGAAGCCAGTTGGAGGTACCCATAAAGGGTGATCTCTTTTTGAACCTTGAAGATCAGATACTCAAAAGTTTCAAGACCTCCTCTCACGAATTTGCCAGACACATAGCCAATAAGGCTGATAATTACAGTTTTGAAGATCTTGTTTCGGATTCATTTGATATGCTTTCCAGACATGCCGCAGGGTGCCTATTTATAGAAAAGAATCAAAGCGACAGCGGTAAGCTTTATGATTATTATACGGATTACCGCCGCAAGTTTTTTCAGACAATGAAAGAATATTTACTGCTTTTTATAGAAAGGGGTGAGGTCAGACCCTTACAGGATGTGGAACTGACCACAGTCATGATAATTGAAATTTTGTCATGGTGGGCTATGGACGTCAGGTATTCATCATTTGAAACCATAGATGTTTCCCATGATGCTGCCAGAGCGCTTTGCGTGGATAATATTGTTACCGCTTATAGAGCATAGAAATATCTCTAAAATTAACAAGCGGAATACGCTATATCTATAGAGTGAATGAACAATTCATTCACATAAGGACGGTTTATTATGTTAAAGAAAAAAATGCTCTTATTTTCAATGATTGGACTCATTGGTTCTCTGAACTGCTTTGCGGATGGATCTGATAATCCGGATAACGAGGTTGAGCTTTGCATGGACAAGATCTCAAAACTCATAATTTCGTACGACATGGAAAATATAGACTTTTACAGATCTGAGAGCGAAAAACTAATAATAAAGGAGTTTATGAGCTCCAATAAGAAAAGGTATTACGCGGATATCTCGCGCCATTCTGACAGCTTCAAAATTACTGAAGGCAAAAGACCCATTTGGGATAATTCTTTCACATGCCGGGTGGAGGTCTATTTACCTGACATAGATAATCTTGAGTTAACCGTTACAACAACTGGAGGGAAAATTTCCATGGACGGCCTGAATTGGACGGGAAAAACATTTCACGCGGATTCTACGTTTGGCCTTATAAAAATCAATTCTATTTCTGCTGACTTGATTAAGCTAAGTACTACAAGAGGGGAAATGGAGCTTGAAACTCTTAACGCAAGGGCTGCAAAAATTGAAAATACATCAGGGATTGTACGATGCGCCAACCTTACAGGATCTGTAACCTATCTTTCAACGAATGGAGCTATTTATGTCAAAAGCGCTGACGGCCGGGGATCTTACAAGGCCGGCTCTGGCGGAATACTGGATGTCAGATATGCCAATATTACCGGAGATATTGAGATGAGAAGCAAGAACAATGATATCAATCTTGCGCTTCCAACAGATGTCTCTTTCGAATACAGCTTTAAAACTAAAAACGGGAGAATATCGACAGACTTCCCTGTCGATGGCGAAAATAATAGCGGTGAAATCTGTGGACATAAAGGTGTCCACCCAGAATACAGTATTAAAATCGAAACAACTAATGGTAATATCAGTGTAAGCCTTCTGTAAAAACTGTAGTTTTAGATGCGGCTTTAATAGTGAGGAGCATATATTTATGGAAGATACTGAAAAATATAGAAAACTTATAAATATTTTTGTTCTTCTTTTGGTTATTTTTATCTTCTTCTCTGTACATTCCAAACCTCGCTGGTGCAAGGTTTTTGGGGCTTTTTCGACATTTTCCTTGCACCTTATACAGAGAATTTTACACTTAATTCCTTATCTTGTAACTTTATAGAAGTTTTTCAGCTTGCATTCAAGGAGTCAAAGCAACACAAAGCATCTCAAAAGGAGAAAGGAACCCGAAACGCTTCCTTGGGCGAGTGTTTAACCTGTACTCAAGCTTAGCAATGTCTTCATCTGTCCAACATCTTCTCGTGAGTTTATGTGCCCAGAATGCTTGATACCGACCATCCTCTGTACTGTTCATTTTGATTTCTCGTGATATAACAGATTGGTTTCTTCCAAGCCGTTTGGATATGGCCCTTATTGATTCTCTCTGGCGTAATCCTATCATTATTTCTTCACGTTCTTCAGGGCTTAACGTTTTATACAGTCGCTTGTGATTTGAGTTATTATTCATCCGGGAGGCTCCTTTGGCTTATTTTATGATTAATAACACTTTATCTTAGGTTGCCTCCTTTTGATATCCCTGCTCCTTATTTCCTCTTTGTGTTGCTTCTCAGACTTGAAATCGGGCTTCATTTACATTAAGGTAGCTTTTTCAAAACTTTCTAAATTTTGAAAGAGCCTCAATAGAACATTAATTAAAAATGTTATTAGAAAAAGGCTGCATGATGTTAGTTTTAGATGAATAAAAAAGGAATAATAAAAAAAGAGTTGCAGAATAGATAGTAGCAGGGTAATAATAAAAAATGTGTAAAAGAATAATATATTTTTTGATTCTTTTATCTATTTCTTCTACTTGCTATGCAGAATCTCTAATGGATGGAATTGAAAACTGGCTTGAACAGCAAGTACCTGTAAAAAACGCAAGAGCGCAATTGAACGCAGCCTTAGAAGAGCAATCTATGAAATATTCATTGCTTTTGCCATTTAATATAGATACAGAATTCGAAATGAGCCTTAAGGATTCAGGTGTGAGTTTTGATACAGATGTAAGTATCGGATATTCTTTTTTAGACGCTGATATTATAAATGATTATAAAAAAACAGAACTCTTAATTTTGGCAACAGAAGAATATTTGGAATAGAGCAAGCAGCAGGTTCTTTATAGCCTGTTATTTTTATGTGTAAATGAAAATGTTCTACAAAAAAAATTAGAAATTCTTGGTAGCCGAATGAAGTCTCTTGAAAAGTCAACAGAAGCCAGTAAACTACATTTTGAGTTAGGCAGTATAATCAAACAGATTTAAATTACGCGCTGTCCAGGCTTGCATTGATTCAGGCTGAGTATAAAAAAATTGAATTTGAGCTTAAATCAATAGAAAATGAAAAAGATCATCTTACTGACGGTTATAAACCAGGTTTAAACTTGTCGAAGCTTCCTGAACCAGATTTTAATATAGACAATATTGGCAAACAGCTTTCTTTGCAAAGAGCGGATATACGTCAAATGGAAATACTTATTAATGCTGCAAAAAAAGATATTGCAGGTGTGAATATTATTTTTCCAGATGGAATAAATTTAACAATAGGTGGTAATAATCTTCTTTCATCATCAAGAGAATTAGCTGTAAGTCTTGGTATTGATATCCCAATATTCTCAATTAAACATGAATCAGCCTCCCAATGTCCAACATCTTCTCGTGAGTTTATGAGCCCAGAATGCTTGATACCGACCATCCTCCGTACTGTTCTTTTTGATTTCTCGTAATATCACAGATTGGTTTCTTCCAAGCCGTTTGGATATGGCCCTTATTGATTCTATCTGGCGTAATCCTATCATTATTTCTTCACGTTCTTCAGGACTTAACGTTCTATACAGTCGCTTGTGATTTGAGTTATTATTTATCCGGGAGGCTTCTTTGGCTTTTTTTATGGTAAAAAAACACTTTACCTTAGGTTGCCTCCTTTTGATATCTCTGATCCTTATTTCCTCTTTGTATTGCTTCTCAGACTTGAACTCGGGTTCTTTAATCATAATATAATAATTCTTTTAAAACTTCATAAGTTTTGAAAGACCTCTATGGGGGATTATATGTTTTACAAATACAAAGATTTTCCTCAGACTGGACATCATTCTGTGTTATGGTTATTATTTCTTTATGTTTTTTTGTTATAGTTGCGGCCATCAGTTTGATAAAAATTTTCAGGTCTACCGAACCACTGAATGCCCATCCTGCGGAAGAGATGTAAGAGTTTGTCTTAATTGTGAATTTTATAGTCCCGGGGCGAATTACGATTGTCATGAACATATTAGTGAAGCTGTAAGAGAAAAAGATCGAGCAAACTTTTGCGATTACTTTAAGCTTGGAAATAAGAATCCAAATAATGGAAAAATAGAAGAAAAGGCAGATAAAGCCAGAACGGCTTTTAATGATTTGTTTAAGAATGAATAATGCACCAATAGTTTTTGTAGATTCCGGAATTGGAGGGTTACCATATCTGGAATGGTTGAAGAATGAAATGCCAAAGGAAAATTTTGTTTATCTTGCTGATAGTTTAAACTTTCCTTATGGTACAAAAGATAAAAAACAGGTAATTAACATTATGTTAAATATTTTTAATTGTCTTAAAGAAAAATATAACCCCAAAGCTGCTGTTATCGCTTGTAATACAGCGACAGTTATAAGTCTTGAGACTTTAAGAAAAAAATTTAGTTTTCCTATAGTGGGGGTTGTCCCTGCTGTAAAACCTGCCGCAAAATTATCTAAAAAAAAGCGGATTGGCTTAATGGCTACAAATATAACAATAAATGATAAATATACAGAGAAACTTATAGATGATTTTGCGTCTAATTGTGACGTTTTTAGATATTCGGGAACCAAAATTATAGATTTTATTGAAAAAAATCTTTTTAAGGCAGAAACTGATAAAAAGAAAGATGTGTTACAGCCTGCAATTGATTTTTTCAGGCAAAATGATGTAGACACTATAATTTTAGGCTGTACACATTTTCTTTTAATGGAAGACGAGCTTAAAGAACTGCTCGGCTGTGATATTACTGTTGTTGATTCAAGGGAAGGTGTTGGCCGTCAGATTGTAAGAGTGCTTGAGAAAAAAGACTTGCTTTCTGACAAAAAAGAAAAAGAGGATGTTTTTATACTTACAGGCGAAAAAAGCGACAAGAATCTTATGGAAAGTTATAAATGGATAACTGAGAAGTACGGTTTATGCGAGGCTTAGTTAGATTTGGTATCAATAATATTTATAATATCGAAACAGATGAAGGTTTTTTAGAATGCCGTATAAAAGGTAAAAAGCTTAAATCTGATGTTATTGAATATAACCCGCTAAGCTCTGGTGATTATGTAGAAATTGAAAAGGATTTAAACCATACCGGTAAGGGGATGATTTTATCACGATGTGAAAGAAATAATTCTTTTGGAAGATGGAACCGGAAAAGAGCTTGTATCCAAACAATTGCTGCTAATATTGATGTTCTTGTATGTATATTATCTCCAGAATCCCCAGCATTTCGCCCCCGTTTCGCGGACAGAGTGCTTGTAAATGCGGAAGATAACATTCCGGTTATAATTGTTTTAAACAAGATCGACCAGAAGATTGATGCAGCTACAGAAGAACGAATTATAGATTGGCAAAGAATGGGATATGAGATTTTAAAGACATCCGCTAAAAACGGAACAGGTATAGAGACTCTTAAAGAAAAGATAAATAAAAAAACAGCTGCTTTTGTTGGACAGTCAGGTGTCGGAAAATCATCATTATTAAACGCAATAGAACCTAAACTGAATTTCAGAATAGGTGAAGTTTCTCAAAAATTTAACAAAGGAACACATACAACTTGTTATTCAATTTTAGATAATTGGAATAATGGGACAATAATAGATACTCCCGGTATAAAAGAAATTGATCCGGTAGGAATAGAACCAGAACATTTATCACATTTTATGCGTGATTTTTCTCCATATATAGGAAAATGCAGTCATTCTGTTTGTTATCATAGAGATGAACCGGGATGCGCTGTAAAAGAAGCAGTTTTAAAAGGTGAAATAATAGAGCCAAGATATGATAGTTATTTACGTATCTTAAATGATTTAGAAACACGTATTAACTATAATAAATATAGGAAAGAGAGGTAGAATTTGGATTCTCAAACAACAACATTGCTTGAGTTTTACAAAATCAAAAAAGAAATATCTTCACTCGCAAAGTCTCCAGGTGGGAGCCGTCTTATACTAGAACAAACGTTCGATACTGATGAAGACGTTCTTGATTATAAAAAAAATATAGTTTCAGATTTTAAATCTTTACACTTATCAGATATAAAGCTACAAAATGCATTTTTTGCAGATATAAACTTTCTTTTAAAATGTAGAAAAGAAGGAATGAGTCTGGAAGGTATTGAATTGGCTGATCTTGCTTCATTCATAAACGCAGCAGCCACTTTAAAAAGATACTGTTTGTCTGGCGAAGAAAAATTAAATTTAACCGGCAGTCTTTTAAAAGAAGCAGAAAAAATACAGGATCTTTCAAATATTTCTCAATTCATATTAAAAGAAATAAATATAGATGGTTCTGTTAAAGATGATCATCCTTTATTAAAAAACGCTCGTTCAAATATAGCCAGTCTAAATGGAAAGATTTCTAAAGTTACAAGCAAGTATATGAGCGCTAATAAAGATATTTGGCAGTCTACTGTTGCTTCTCAGCGTGATGGCAGAATTGTTCTACCATTAAAAGCTAATTTTAAAGGCCGAGTTAACGGTCTTGTTCATGAAGTATCTTCATCCGGTGCGACAATTTTTGTAGAACCATTTGAGCTTGTAGAGCTGAATAACGATATGACGTTTGAACAGAATCAACTTAGACAGATTGAATATAAAATCTTTGCAAATCTTTCTAATAAAGTACGAGAGTCTCTTGATGAAATAATACAACTAGTTGAACAAGTATCGTTTTTGGATTCGTGGTACGCGAGAGCTATTTATAGTATTAAAAATAAATGTGTAAGACCATTAAATGTAAAAGATTCAATAATACTAAAAAACGCGAGACATCCTTTGTTAGGCAAAAATGCTGTTCCAATAAGCTTGTCTTTTACAAACGATGTCTTGAGTCTTATAATAACAGGCCCAAATGCTGGAGGTAAAACAGTTACTCTGAAGACTTGCGGATTATTTGTTTTGTTAAACCAGTTTTCAGTAGAGCTTCCGGCTGATGAAGGCACTGCAATCTCTATTTATAATAATGTTTTTGCAGATATAGGAGATGATCAGTCTATAGAAGAATCTCTTTCAACATTTTCAGGACACATGAAACGTATAAGCGAGATAATAAATCAAGCAGATCAAAAATCACTTATACTTTTAGATGAATTAGGCTCAGGTACAGATCCTGTACAAGGTTCTGCTATTGCGACCAGCATACTTGAATATCTTGGTAAAAACAAAGTTCAGGCAATAGTAACATCTCATCATTCATCTGTTAAAAATTTTGGTTATACATACAAAGGCGCAAGAAATGCTTCTGTAGCTTTTGATACAGAGACAATGAAACCTACATATGAAATTATTGAAGGAATACCCGGAGAAAGTCATGCTGTTGATATTGCAGTACAAATGGGGTTGCCAAAAGGTGTTATAGAAAAAACAGAAAAACTTCTTGAAAATGGTAACACAGATATTAGCCGCATGATAAAAGAACTTGAAAGCAGGCAGTTTGAAGTTCTTGAAAATGAGAAAAGATTAAAAGAAGAAAATCATAGATTAATAGAAGAAAGACGTCGTCTTGATTTAACTAAATTAAAAATAAAACAAAATCAGTATGAGCTTAATCTAAAAGATTACAGTAGACTTAAAGGTTTTGTTAGAGAATCAAGAAAAGAACTGGAAAATCTTGTAAGAGAGCTCCGTGAAGGAGAAATCACAAAAGAGAAAACCAGAAAAGTTAAAGAGCATATAGAAAATATTGAAAATAAAATGGAGGAGGAGAAAGAACGGCTTGAGAATGAAGAAAAGGAAATTGTCGATTTAGAAAAGGACAAATTAGAGCGGCCCGCAGATATGAAGCAGCTTTGTTCTGGTATAACTGTAAAATATTCTAAAAATGGTAAAAAAGGAGTTCTTTTAGAGGAGCGCAAAAAAAATAATTGGCTTGTAGCTTTTGGAAACATAAAACTTGAGATATCCTCAGAGAATTTAATTCCAGTAAAAGAACTTGAAAAAAATAAGGTTATAAGCAACTTTTCAAGAATAAAAAATGACGCAGTTTTTGAATTGGATCTAAGAGGCATGAGAGTTTATGAAGCTGAAACTGCAGTACAAAAACAGATTGATTCAGCTATTCTTGGTGGAATTCATGAATTTAGTATTATTCACGGTCTTGGAGAAGGTATTTTACAAAGATCTGTAAGAGACTTTCTTGCGCAATGTAGCGCTGTTAAAGATTTTCATTATTCAGATCCGGAACTTGGTGGTTTTGGAAAAACTGTTGTTAGGTTGTAAAAGCTATGATTTATTCGAAGAATGTCAGAGAAGTTGATAAACAATTAAAAAAAATTTTTGATCTTATTGACGATTATTTGGAAAATAATTACGGTAATACTTATAAAAGGCACCCCAACAGGCCCGGCCGCGGAGAGACAACAAACAAAGCCAGTGATGGATTGTTTAATGTAGGAGCCAGTTTTACAGCTGGCTATGGTTCGTTATATGGAAGAGGTTATGCCGTTGATGTAGATTTTGCAACCCTGGATAACGTATCAGAGAAAGTACAAATGGATATAGAAGAAGAAGTTGCCGAACTTTTAAGAGAAATTATTCCGCAATACTTTCCCAATCAGGATGTAAGAGTTAGCAGAGATGGTAATGTCTTGAAAATTTATGGAGAACTGGTTCTACATAAGACTTGATAGTCTTGTTATGAAACTGTTAAAAATTCTGTTTGCATAAATTTGATTGGTTTCATAATATATACTATGGTAAAATAATTTATTATTAAGTCAGGTTTCAAAAAATGGTATTTTTATAAATCATTTATTTGAAGTTAATTAAAAAGAAGTTTAATAAAAATAAAAATATAAAATATTTTATATTTTTATATATAGATATTTCGATATTGAGAGGAAAGTATGGACGTTCAACTTAAAGAGCTTTTAGAAAAGATTAACAAAGACGGTGTTGAGAACGCTGAGCAGAAAGCTTCGGAAATTATAAAGGATGCCGAAAAAAAGGCAGAAGATATTATTTCCGGCGCTAAGAAAGAGGCTCAGAAAATTGTTGAAGAAGCAGAAGCTGATGCGGTAAAGGCCGAAGCAGGAGGAAAAGCTGCTATTGCACAGGCCAGCAGAGATTTGCTGTTAAAGACTAAAACAGAGCTTGAAAAATTATTTAATTCAATAATTGAAGCAGATACAAAAGAAGCAATGACTGGAAAGGTTCTGGAAGAGGCCGTAACTACAGTTGTTAAATCCTGGGCTGAAAATGGTGAATACACTGTACAGCTTTCAGAAAAAGATTTTGCTGAACTCGAAAAAGGTCTTACTTCTAAATTGGCAGCAGAACTCAAAAAGGGGACAGAAATTAAACCATTTTCAGGAGTTGATGCCGGATTTAGAATTACTGAAAAAGACGGCGGCTCTTATTTTAATTTCACAGCAGAAGCTGTTGCTGCAAATCTTGCAGAATTATTAAATCAAAAATTGGCGGCAATTGTAACTGGATCTGACAAGGAGTAAGTTTTGGCTGAATATTATTACACGGTTGCGTCTCTGCCGATGCTGGTGTTTAATCAAGCTCCGCAGATAACCGTCGAATACTTTCTTGAAACATGCAGATACACATTATCAGAAAAAGATTATGAGACACTTATAAGCTCTGTAGATACTGAAGGCGGTGAAAAACATCCAGCAGTGAAACAGTGGCTCCTTTTTGAAAAGTCTCTTAGAAACGAACTTGTAAAAATGAGAGCATCGAAGCTTGGAAAGGATGCTGATAAATACATGCGTCCTGGAGATTCGACAACAGGTGTTTATGATGCTGCAAGAGAGGCATTTGGAGCAAGTAATCCAAAAGCTGGAGAGGAAATATTAAATGAGGCAAGGTGGCGCTACCTTGACGAAATAGAAAATACGCATAATTTCGATCTGACGAAACTTATTGTTTATTACCTGAAGCTGAAAATAGCAGAAAGAAAAGAAGTTATGAGCGATAAGAACGGTGAGGAAAAGTATAAAGAAATTTATAACGGAATAGCGGAAAAAATACATCAATCTTACGATGGAGACAATAATGGCAGTAAGTAAAGGTAAAGTAATAGGTGTAAATGGAAACATGGTTACCGTTAAGGTTGAAGATGTTGTTTCCATGAACGAAGTAGCCTATATCGAGGTAGGAGACAAAAGACTGAAGGCGGAAGTTATCAGAATTAAAGGTGATAACGCTGAGCTTCAGGTTTTTGAAATGACAACAGGTATTGGAATTGGAGATGAGGTTAGTTTTACAGAAGGTATGCTTTCAGTAGAACTTGGACCAGGACTTCTTGGACAGGTTTTTGATGGTCTTCAAAACCCACTTCCAAAATTGGCAGAAGAATGTGGATTCTTTCTTCAGAGAGGTGTTTACTTAAAAGCTCTGCCAAATGAAACAAAATGGGAGTTTACACCAACTGTAAGTGTAGGTGATGAAGTTGAAAAAGCTGATACAATAGGAACCGTTCCTGAGGGAATTTTTCTGCATAGAATTATGGTT
>JAQQAK010000264.1 GCA_028527945.1 Spirochaetaceae bacterium | reverse complement strand
TCGTCAAGTTCTTTTCCGGTATACATTACATGCTCATCACCACTGGCATTCTCCTGATCCGCAAACGGAGTTACACTTCCAGTCCAGACTGAATCGCCATCTTCATCTGTCATTAAAACGGTACTTCCTATATGGTCTGTTTCATAATAGTAAGTTTCTCCGTCTTCTACATGCGCTATTATTCTACTACCAAGGTAGATGTAGTCTCTTGTAGAGTCTTTTGTCTTCTCTATCATTCTACCTGTGGTATCAAATGTATAATATGTTGACTCGCCGTCAGCGTCTGTTGCCATTACCCTGTACCCAGAAATATTATACTTATATTTCTTCACTAATTCCAGAATATCCGCACTATCATCCCACTTATATACAGCCGTCAATCTGTTTATTAGTAAAATAATTCATCTTGCAAGAGTTCGTTGCGTTTTATCCCTTTTTGTACCAGAATTAGCTAGTTGGGGAGATCTTTTTCAGTGACCGGCTCAACATCCTATTTCTGCAAAATTATTAAATTGTATTTTTTATTTTAGAAATAATAATAAGAAGAAAAGGCAAAATAAGAAGAATCAATACTACTCTCATAAAATAAAATATAAATCTATAGCAACGCTGTAATTTATAAAGCAATAAAACATCCTTAGATAAATCAAGTTTTAAAAAAGTTTTCCAAACTTTTAGAAACTCATTATTTAGAGAACCCATTTGAGTTTTAGGTATTTTTCCAGTTCGCGCAATAACTTCTCTAAATTCCATTGCAAACTTCTTATAACCAGCTTTATCAAGCTCAGTAATAATAATATCTGTCTTCTTATAATAAAAAATAATAAAAAAACAAAAAACAAATATCCCACTAAAAACAATAACATAAGTATATATGGGTATAAGAATCGACAATAAATCCAAATTACTTTGCCTCGCTGTCTGAAGTCTGATTAGAAGTCTGATTAGAAGTTTTAGTAGAAGTTTTAGTAGAATTATTTTGAGTGTCTACCTCTGGGGTATCAGGTGTATCTTCACTTCCAGCTTGGCCTTCTTGAGTATTAGACTTTTTATCTTGAGTTTTATTAGTCTGTCTTTCTTGCGCATTATTCTGGGTCGTATATGCTTTTGAAAAATGGTCTATTATATCTTTTGGCATATCATCTAACATTCCTGTCTCCATTGCAGCATTCCATGCCTCAGTAAAACTTTTACCAGTAGCATATGGAGCAGAAACAGTAGTTGTAGTAGTCAACCCATGCCCTTCAGTTGTCCCTGCGGCTACCCCAGCATTTAAAGTTACAGAAAAATTTTTCTTTGAACCATCTAAAGGTATATTTACATCTCCCCCTAATGACAAACCAGCTAAAGATCCAGAACCTCCAACCGTTTCATAGACCCCACTTAAATCCGATATTTCTTGTGCTAAAGGTGCGATAGTAATAGAGAGTGTTGCACTGACACCAGCACCTCCCATAGCGCCTGCACCAGAAGATTGATAGGTACCAACTTCCCAATTGCCTTCTTTATCATGACTTACGGCAATCCCACTTTCATATGTTACAGCAGTCCCACCACCTGCTGTGGTAGTAATACCAACCAAACAAACTTCAAGCCCCGTTGGATCAACGTACTTCAACGGATTATTATTAGCATAAGCATACCAATTTAGGCCATACCCACCACTCAAACCCTCAGAGTCTCTTAATTGTAAATTGCCGCTTTCAAACAAGTATTTTTCCGTTTACAGATGCCTTATTTCAAGGATTTGCACTAATAATAACAGTATAACCTTATAAAAAATGAAGATCCATTACTTTTTAATTGTCTGAATAAAGTTCGTTCTCTCTTGGATAATACATCTTGTACCCCCTGCGGAGGCCGCAGGCAATGTTCTTTTTATAGGTTACGGTTGTTTCAAGGCTTTCATGGCCTAAAAGTTCCTATATGTCTCTCTCTACATGCCACGGCCTGTCGCCCCTGTCAGCCTGTTGTATTCTCACCATCACGAATACTTCATATTGGCTTCCGCTCAATTCACACCGTCGCCGACTGAACTTCTCGATTTCTCAAGAACATATTCCTCGAGGCTGTACCAGCACTTCAGGAATTACGGTCTTCCTTACGTCCTTACGGCCTATAGAGTTCCCTGTGTACGCTTCTCAGCTTTCGCATCCTCAAGGTAGCCGCAACACTCGGTATGGGAGGTTGGTTAGACCTCACCCAATAAAGACTTTCACTTTATAAGAAGCACCAAGCTTCACTTGGCGCACGAATCGATAGTTGAGTAGCGCCCGGCCTTAACCTTTGCTTCTTCGTGGTTACTACTCCAACGCCTTATTCCGGCGGGATATTTATTTAATAACATCTTTAACTAGACATCCTTCTTGAGGTCTAAAGTCAAGCAAATGTTCGTTCCTTGTAACATTTGCAAATTTAATATTTTCTTTTAATAATTCGTTTTTGGTTATTTTATATGAAGAAGGATCCCAATCATAATCAAATACATAAACACAATCTTCAGTTCTTATAAAAGATGGATCAAACAAAAAGAAATTATCAAATCTTTTTATAACACTATCTTTTCGATTTATATAATTAACGCTTGGGAAATTCTTTTCTGATGAGAAATATATAAGATTATCATCTATAAGAAACTGACCTATCACAGGAGTCTCTGTTTTATAACTATAAAATTTATTTTCAATTATAGAATATACAACAATGGTTTTCATGATCGATGAGTTTTTAGTATGTAATTCAATCCCTATATTATCGTTTGATTTATAGATGTTACTATTCAATCCTCCACGGTAATAACACTTAAAACATGAAAAGACATCTCCATCTTTTGAAGAAACAATTAATAATGCCTTATAATCATATTTATTGCCTAAATCGCCATAACTTAGCAAAATTAAATTCTTACTTTGAAAAGATATAACCGCTTCAATTTTAACCTTATTTCTATTTATATAATTAGAAATTGTATAATTTTCAGCCATTAAAGAAGTTGGTAATATTTGGATAACAAAGCTTAGAATAACTATCTTTTTTATAAAATTAGCCTTTCTCATGGTCTTTTATTTCCTTTCTTCGAATAATATCATAGATTATAAAAATCCTTCCTTTAATTTATTTAAAATTTTCAATCAGTTTTTAATAGATTAAAAACCTAAACCTTCACTAACATCTTCTGGTAATATTTGACTATCACTATTTTTACCAAATTCTCCCCATCCAGCGAATTCCATCCAACCATATTTTTTATTAATTGCTTCCAGTGTCATTCCTTTTATTATTTCTGTATCTTTATTAAATGAATGACCTTCTATTACATCTATCATAGCTTCTCCTGTATCTTTATTGATATATGCATCTTGTACCGTTATAAAGTGACCACTATAAGTATCACTATCCATATCAAAAACACCTACAGTTCCAGTCTCAAGAAATCCTGTATCATATGCTGTTTT
>JAQQAK010000263.1 GCA_028527945.1 Spirochaetaceae bacterium | reverse complement strand
TCTTCAAAGCCTCTTTAAAAACCAGCCAGGGTTTTGAAAGAGGCTCAATTATATAAAATTAAGTTATTGAGTTATGTATTTATATATTTTCAATTTTTTTTAATTTAACGTTAAAACAGAAGAACTCCTTAATTCCATTAAAGTTTTCTGCTGAAGAGGAGGTATATGTTCCTCCAGGATTTATTTTCAAAATATTATGTTTTCCTTTTATTGCTGTTTTTGCTTCTAAAGTTTTTATTTCTGAAACTTTTTTTCCATTATATGTTTGTAAGAATGATAAAGAAACGGTTGTTTCTTTATAGTTTATATCAAAAGAAGAGCCTTTTAGTTTTGCATATTTTTGATTATTAGTATGAAAAGAAACTGGATTATCGCTGTCATTGGTAATTATCTCAACTGGATATGATGAAATATCGAGCTGCAATTCTATTGGAGCAGACGCAAGTATTTTTTCTCTTCTCTTAAAAGTCGGATATTGTATGAATATTGAGCAGGTAAACTCTTCCTTCTCTCTGTTAAAACAAAAGTCTGTGATTATTCTGTTTTTCTCATTTCCTTTTGGAACCTGAAGAGTTCTTAATCCGTATTCATTTTCTGAGTCAAAAGCGAAAGCACTTTCATTTCTGAACTTAATCTTTCTTAAGGAAGTTGTGATATAGGATTCGCTTTTAAAGCAGTTAACTCTTTGCGTGTCACATTGTGTTAAACCTCTGATGTAACCTTTCGTAAAATGTAAATCCATATCAATTCCGCTTAAAGTAATTTGTCCATTCATATTTGCTGTTAAAATACGTTTTGGAATAAGCTCGTCAGAAGCAGGCACAGTTCTTTTTGCAGGGGATGCAGAGAGAAAATTACTAGAGTTATTATCATTATAATTTTCTGATATATCTGATTTAGTAAAAAAACGTTTTATTTTCTGTTGTATTTTAATTGCCACAGTTATACTTTTTGCCCTGAAAAAGATATAAAGTCAAGCGGTGTAGCACTTTATGGTCAGGTTGATAAAAAAAAATCATTTTTATGTTGATGTTGATATCTTTTATTTGTATCTTATTACCAGAAATCAATAATGCATGTCCTCCTTTTATTTTAAGGGGGAAAAAGGGCTTTGTAATTTTCCGCCTAAACGGTTTAAGCTCTTTCTGTATACTAAATAAGCGAGGTATTATAAATGGCAAAGCAGTTACAGTTTGATGAAGAAGCCAGAAAGTCCCTTATAAAGGGAGTTGAAAAACTTTCAAGTGCAGTTAAGGTAACTCTTGGACCCAAGGGGAGAAATGTTCTGCTCGATAAAAAATTCGGAGCACCTACAGTTACTAAAGACGGAGTATCAGTAGCCCGTGAAATTGAGCTTGAGGATCCCTTTGAAAATATGGGTGCACAGCTTCTTAAAGAAGTAGCTACAAAAACAAATGATGTTGCCGGAGACGGTACTACAACAGCAACAGTTCTTGCTTACGCGATAGCTAAAGAAGGAATGAAATCTGTTGCCGCTGGTATCAACCCAATGGGAATCAAACGCGGTATTGACAAGGCTGTTGAGATTGCGGTTGAAGAAATCAGAAAAACTGCGAAAGAAATAAAAGACAAAGAAGAAATATCACAGGTAGCAACAATTTCTGCTAATAATGATAGAGAAATAGGTGAAGAGATTTCTAACGCAATGGAAAAGGTTGGAAAAGACGGTGTTATTACTGTTGAAGAATCAAAGACAATTGAAACAACAACAGACTTTGTTGAAGGTATGCAGTTTGACAGAGGTTACCTCTCTCCATATTTCGCAACTAACCGTGACACAATGACTGCTGTTATGGATGATCCTTTCATTCTTATATATGACAAGAAAATTTCAAACATGAAAGAACTTCTTCCTATTCTTGAGAAAGTTGCTCAGGCAGGAAAGGGTGTACTCATCATTGCAGAAGATGTTGAAGGTGAAGCTCTTGCAACTCTCGTTGTAAATAACATCAGAGGAACTCTTAATGCTGTTGCAGTTAAGGCTCCTGGTTTGGGTGATAGAAGAAAAGCAATGCTTGAAGATATTGCAATTCTTACTGGTGGTGAGGTTATCAGCGAAGAACTTGGTCTTAAACTTGAATCTGCTGAACTTGAACAGCTTGGTTCTGCAAAGAGCATCAAGGTAGAAAAAGAAAATACTACTATTATTAATGGTGCTGGTAAGGCTAATGAGTTAAAAGACAGAATTGCTCAGATTAAGGTTCAGATTGAAGACACTTCAAGTGACTATGATAGAGAAAAACTTCAGGAAAGACTTGCTAAGCTTGCCGGTGGTGTAGCTGTTATTAATGTTGGCGCTGCTACTGAAGTTGAGCTAAAAGAGAAAAAACACAGAGTAGAAGACGCTCTATCAGCAACACGTGCTGCTATTGATGAAGGAATTATCCCTGGTGGTGGTCTTACTCTTATTCAGGCAGTTGCTACTCTTGAAAAGGTAGATGAAGAAGGCCTTACAGATGATGAAAAGGTTGGATTCAGAATTGTTAAGAGAGCTCTTGAAGAACCAATCAGACAGATTGCAGGAAACGCAGGACTTGACGGTTCTATTGTTGCTGATAAGGCAAAGAATGAGAAGAAAGGAATTGGTTTCAACGCTGCTTCAATGGAATGGGTTGATATGATTAAATCAGGTATTATCGATCCTGCCAAGGTTACAAGAAGCGCTCTTCAGAATGCTGCTTCAATTGCAAGCCTTCTTCTTACTACAGAATGTGCTATTACTGATCTTCCTTCAGAAGAGCCTCCAATGCCAGCAGGCGGAGCTCCTGGAATGGGCGGAATGCCTGGCATGATGTAATCAAAACGTCTTTAATGTTTTGATTTAGCACTATTGCTTTGCAATAATGTGTGATTAAATAGAATGGACAATGTCCATTTTCATGTTTTTTTAAATTAGAATTATGATATAATTGGACCTGCCTGCATGGGCAGGTCTTTTAATATGTTGAATGCACTGCGGTTTTAGTGTGGTTGCAGCAGGAGTTATAATGACTAAAGAAGATTTTACATTTTCAATTGGATTTCAGGGTGATTCAGCTATTGTTGACGGAAAGACTCGAAAGCAAAATAAAAATCTTGGTGTTGATGAACTTGCAGAAAAAGGTCTATTTAGAGCCGCTTTCTGTTCTGCTTTATTTGATGATGATGAAACAAGTATGAAATCTGTTATTAGTATCTATAATGAGAAAAGCGGTTCAAATCTTGAAACTGTTGATGATATGAAAAGAATGCTTGGAATATATGCTGTTCCTGACGGAATAAAAAAGACAACAGTAATAAATTAAGATAGCTATTTAAAGATAGAGTAATTTGCAAGACATATTGAAGCTTTTGCAGATATCTTGACAATTCTGAACCAAATTAGCATATTAAATATTAACAGCAATAACGGAGACGAGTAATCGGAGTTGACTGCTAACAGAGAGCGCGTTCACTGGCTGGAAGACGTGTACAGTACCCCGATGAAAACCACTCCCGAGCTGCCTGTCGGAACAAAGGTTTTTGACTTTTTATTAATTCAGGCCGCCTGAAACTGGCGTTAAATAAATTAGAGAGCTAAAAACAAAATCGGTTTTAATCCAATTTTGATTTTAGAAGTAAGGTGGGACCGCGGAAAGCGAGGCTTTTAAGAGCTTTTATGTTTTTCGTCCTTACAATGATGTAAGGATGGCAGGCATAAAAGCTTTTTTTGTGTCTGGTTGAATTCAAAAAATATTCATTAGATATACTGCTTTTAGTAAATCTTAAAGTGATTTCTAAAGTAAGTAGGAGGATAAATATGAGTGATGACAAGAAGAAAGAAAAATTGGATCTAATCAGGCATTCGACTGCGCATGTTATGGCCGAAGCAGTACTTGAAAAGTTTCCTGAAGCAAAAATTGCAATTGGTCCATCAATAGAAAATGGTTTTTATTATGATTTTGATTTACCTCGTTCTTTAACCCCTGAAGATCTTGAAGAGATAAGCGAGGGAATGAAAAATATAATCAAGGCTGGAAAAGATTTTGTTCGAAAAGAAGTGACAAAAGAAGAAGCTCTTGAAATGTTTAAAGATCAGCCTTATAAGGTTGAACTCATAAACGATTTGCCCGATGGTGAAGTTATTACAACCTATAATCAGGGCGGTTTTACAGATCTCTGCCGCGGTCCTCATGTAGAGAATACCGGCAAAATAAATCCTCAGGCATTTAAACTTCTTAATGTTGCTGGTGCGTACTGGAGAGGTGATGAGAGCCGCCCAATGCTTCAGCGTATATACGGAACTGCATGGACTAATCCAAAAGATTTAAGGCTTCACCTTCAGCACCTTGAAGAGATGGAAAAACGAGATCACCGAAAGCTTGGTAAAGAGCTCGATCTGTTCAGCCTTCACGAAGAAGCCGGCCCTGGACTTGTTTACTGGCATCCCAAGGGCGCAAGAATTCGTCTTGCGATAGAAGATTTTTGGCGAAAAGAGCATTACAAGAATGGATATGAGATGGTTTATACTCCTCATGTAGGGAAATCATGGCTTTGGGAAACTTCTGGCCATCTGGATTTTTACAAGGAAGGAATGTTTAATCCTATGGAGATGGATGCAAGCAATTATTATGCAAAGCCAATGAATTGTCCATTTCATATTATGATCTATAATAACTCAAAGAGATCTTACCGTGAGCTACCTTGCAGATGGGCTGAGCTTGGGACAGTTTATCGATATGAGAAATCAGGTGTTCTGCATGGACTAATGCGTGTCCGGGGATTTACTCAGGATGATGCCCACATCATCTGTACTCCGGATCAGATGGAAGGAGAGATTGCTGAAACACTTAGATTCTCTCTTTTTATGCTCAGATCATTCGGTTTTAAGGAATTTAAGGCATATCTTTCAACAAAACCTCTCGGCGGCAAGAGTGTAGGTGAGCAGTCCAAGTGGGATGCTGCTACAGAGTCTCTCAGAAAGGCAATTGAGGCACAAGGGCTTGAATACGATATAGATGAGGGCGGCGGAGCATTCTACGGTCCAAAGATTGATCTTAAGGTAAAAGACGCAATGGGGCGAGATTGGCAGCTTTCTACCATACAGTTTGATTTTAATTTACCTGAGAGATTCAAAATGACCTTTGTTGATCAGGACGGTAAGGAAAAGCAGCCATATGTTGTACACCGTGCTCTTCTTGGTTCAATTGAAAGATTTTTTGGTGTGCTTCTTGAAAATTACGGAGGAGCGTTCCCCGTATGGCTTTCTCCTTCTCAGGTGTGTGTTATCCCTGTTGCTCAGGCTTTTGATGATTACGCAAAAAAAATTGCAGCAGATCTCAAGGCAGAAGGCCTCAGGGTTGATCTTGATCTTTCTGATGCAAGGATGAATGCTAAAATCAGAAACGCTCAAAATCAGAAAATACCTTACATGCTTATTCTTGGTGAAAAAGAAGAAGCTGAAGGCGCTGTCTCTGTAAGACTTCGAACCGGAAAACAGACAAATGGAGTCGCTTTTGCGGATTTTCTCTCAATGATAAAAGACAAGATTGAAAACAAAGAAGAGATATAGGCTCTTATTTGTATTTGACCGATTTTAAAGCTATCTTGTTTTAAAATCGGCTTTTTAGTAATAGAAAAGGCTGAATCTATGCAGGATTCAGTCTTTTTTGTTTTTGTATGCTGTCGTTTCCAAACTATTATGATAAAATTACTCACATCTTTGTTGAAGGAGTCTGATGCGGTTATGCCTGTTTTTGAAGTCGGTCCTATAGATCAGAATATAATCTATGCTTTTCTTGCCGGATTTATTCTCGCGTTCATTATTTTATTAATAAGGATATTGGTTATAAAATCGAGAAGCCGGCGGGAGATTAAAGAACTTCGTCTTAGTCTTACCAACAGGATAGAGCTTGAAGCCTCTTCTATAAATGGATATAAAAAAGAAATTGAGGCTCTTCAAAAGAAAAATGATAATTTAAATTTGTCTATTCAAAACCTGTCATCAAAGGTAGGTCGCCGTGAGAAACTTCAGCTTCGAGTCTATCAATCTGCTATTGAAAAAATGTCTGTACGTGCTCCCGGTTTTGCGCCGGCCTGGCATATTGTTTTAAAAGAATGTGAAGATGAGCTTGGGCGAAGCCTTGATGGAACCATTCCATTTACAAATAGAGTTGTTTCTTCTGTAGGCACGGGCTGGGCTGATTCTAGTTTAAGTACAGATTCTTCTACTGATGATTTTGCAAGTTCTGGTATAGAAATAGAGTCAGAAAAAGGTTCTGAAAAGCAAAAAGCTAATTTACCATCAAAGATTAAATCATTCTTTTCTCGTTAAAAATTTATTTAATTAATTCTCCAATTTACTCAATCATATGTTAATATAGCGGTGCTGTTGGTATTGTGTATGGAACCAGGATTTTATGCTGATAGTGAATATAGAGAAATAAATGGAGGAGTAATCTTGGCGGATTACAGAATGGAGCTTACAGAAGAAGAAAAGAAAATTCTTGATGGAAGCGGGGGAGAAACCCTTCGAAAAGCGTTGGAATCAGTTGTGAGATATGGAGAAGTCTTTGGTGCTCAGAGACTTGCTGACGTAAAACAGCCGGTTCATCTTGTCACATCGTTCGGAATACCAATTTTAAAACCGGTGTTCTCTCTTATGCAGGAATTAATAGAGGCTGGGCTTAAAACAGATTATCCATTTACAGTGGATCCTCGTCCTGTGGATTATAAAAATGTTAAATGTTCACCTATCGAAAAAATTGTGTTCAGTAAAGTTATGTACGGTAAGCAGGCTGAATATGAAAAACAATTAAAAGCTGTTGGTTTGAAATCAGAAAAAGCTTTTACTTGTGCCTGTTACCTTGATGAGGTTGGAAATGTTCCTTCTGAAGGCAGTGTTATTGCCTGGGCAGAATCTTCAGCTGTTGTTTATGCCAATTCTGTTCTTGGCGCTAGAACTAACCGTAATTCTGGAGTTTTAGAACTGCTATCCGGAATTACTGGAAAGACTCCTGTTTTCGGTTTTCTTACAGATGAAGGTCGAAAAGCTCATTGGTTGATTGATATTAAAACCAGTAAAATTCCTGAGGCTCAGATACTCGGCTCTGCTATCGGAATGAAGGTAATAGAAGAGGTTCCATATATTAAAGGCCTTGATAAGTTTCTTGGTAAGGAGCTTAATGCTGATGCAAAGGATTATTTTAAGGATATGGGGGCAGCTTCTGCGTCTAATGGCGCTGTAGGACTTTTTCATGTAGAGAATCTTACTCCTGAAGCGGCTAAAGAGGGCGATTCTCTTCTTCGAGATGATTACAAGACCTATGTAATTGATGATGCAGAGCTTGAGCGAATAAAAGCTGGATATCCTGTTATGTGGAAAAATAAGGACGCTAAAGCTGAACGGTGTTTTATCGGATGTCCTCATCTGTCATATAATCAGATAAAGAAATGGACAGCTAATATAGAGGCCGGCCTAAAGGCTTCTGGGCTCTCTCAAGTTGGTGTAAAAACTATTATGACATCTGCTCCAGAAGTTGTAGAGAAACTTGAAGCTGATACAGTGCTCCATAAACGTTTACTTGCTACTGGTGTAAAGATTAGCTCTATCTGTCCACTTATGTATATGAATAACCCTCTTTGCAGTAAAAAGCCTATTATAACTAATTCAAACAAGCTTAGAACCTATACAACTTGTAGATATATGACTGACGATGAAATTATCGAGACTATTACAATGAAGGAATGATAAAAAACTTTATGTGCTCTATCATTTTGAAGTTTGCTATTGCAAGCTTTCTTTCGAAATTCCGCCATCTATGGCGGGTAGGTTTTTTAAGGAGAAACAGAATATGGAATTTAATGGACGTGTAATTCTTGAGGGAGATCTCAAGGGGCAGGCTATTGTCTCAAAGCAAGGATTTAATATTCTTGCTTCATGTCAAAAATCGGTAATGGCTAATAAGAAAGAAGTTATCTGCGCGGATCAAAATAATGCTGAGCTTTATAATAAAAATATAACAGGAAAAGTTCTTTGTTTGCCTAAAACAATAGGTTCTACTACCGGTGGGATGGTTTTGCAGACTGTTGCGGAAATGGGGAGTGCTCCAGCTGCCATGCTTTTTTCTGAAGAGATAGATTCTCTCGCGGTTAGTGGAGTTTTGCTCGCTGATATATGGAACGGGCACCGGATAATAACAGTTGATAAACTTGGAGAAGACTTTCTTGAATCTGTAAAGGATGGAATGGAAATTGAGATTCAGAAAGATGGCACTATAATTTTGGAGGAGAGTAAATAGTAATGAATTATCAGGAAAGAGTAAAAAAACTTGTTGATAGTTTTGGCACCTGGTATGAAGATGAAAAACTGCTGGAAAGCGGAGAAATGAGCGCAAAGCTTTATCCGTATACATCAATGTTTTCACCTGTGCAGATTAATAGGCTAAAGGTTAAAAACCGTCTTGTAATGGCGCCTATGGGTAATATTAGTATGAGCGAAGAGACTGGACGTCCTGCTGCTAAAATGGTTCAGTATTTCACTAGAAGAGCAGAGGGTGGTGTCGGCCTTATCACATCTGGTCTGGTTCCTATTAGTCAGGAAATTGATAATACTGTTACAGAACTTGGTGATAGATCATATTTTCCAAGAATAGATAAAAGTCGATCAGTTTTTGCGGGATGGCGTGATATTGCTGAAAAATGTCATGGTTATGGTTCTGCTTTTTTTATTCAGCTTACTCCAGGGCTAGGAAGGGTTGGCTCTCCAGAATGCTTGATAAATAAACATAAGCTTCCAGTTTCAGCATCCTGGAATCCTAATTTTTATATCCCTGCAATTCCATGTAAGCCCATTTCTAATAGAGGGGCATGGAAGATTATTAAAAATGCTGGTCAGGCAGCAGCAGACGCTAAGGCTGCAACAATAGATGGTGTATATCTTCATGGTCATGAGGGGTATTTTCTTGAGCAGATGACAAATCCGGCTTTTAATAGAAGAAAAATTGGTAAGTTTTCTGATTGGAAGGCTTTTGGAATTGAAATGGTAAAAGAGATAAGACGTCGTACCGGTAAAAATTATCCTGTTATGTATAGAATAGACCTTTCTCTTGTTCTGAATGAAACCTATAGGGATAAGATGAAAAGTGTTAAGTCTCTTAAGAAATTTCAAAATGAGAGAACTGCAGAGATGACTCTTGATTATATGAAAGATTTGGTTGCAGCAGGTGTTGATATCTTTGATGTTGATCTTGGCTGCTATGATAATTGGTGGCTTCCTCATCCTCCAGGACCAATGCCTCCGGGATGTTTTCTTGAAGTAAGTCAAATTGTTAAAGAGTATTTTGCTGAAAATAAAATCACATCTAATGCTGGAATAGATGTTCCAATTGTTGGTGTCGGTAAACTTGGATATCCTGATCTGGCTGAGAAAGCTATAAGAGATGGTCAGTGTGATATGATAATGCTTGGCCGACCTCTTTTAGCTGATCCTGATTGGCCTAAAAAAGCTTTTTCCGGTAAGGTAGATGAGATTATTGCGTGTATTGGAGATCAGGAAGGGTGCGTAAACGAATTTGTAGAGGGTGGACATCCGCAGTGTGCTGTAAATCCTGTTACAGGTTTTGAAGATGTTTATAATGGTTCAGAACTTTGCCAAGCTGCAAAGGCAAAGAAGGTTGCTGTTATAGGAGCTGGTCCTTCAGGAGTTATGACCGCTCTTACAGCTGCTCGCCGAGGCCACAATGTCACACTTTTTGAGAAGAGTGACAGGATTGGCGGTCTTCTTTATCCCGGATCTCGTCCCAAGATAAAGTTTGATATTATTAATTATCTCAATTACATGAAGAAGCAAATAGAAATTGTTTCTGCTGAGTATAACCTTGAGTTAAAACTTAATACTAATGTTAGTCCGGAACAGTTAAAGGCTGAGGGCTGGGATGTTATTGCAGTTTCTACAGGTACAAAGCAGAATAAACCTCCGGTTAAGGGAATAGATTCTGAACATGTTCTTTTTGGTATTGATCTTTTAAAAAATCCTGCAATTGCGAAAGACGCAAAGAGTGCTATAGTTGTCGGAGGTGGTGTTGTTGGCTGTGAAACTGCTTATTATTTAAAGCATGAGCTTAATATTGATGTTCAGCTTGTTGAGATGCTTCCAAAAATTATGGATGGAGTATGTACCGCTAACAGAGGATTTTTAATACATTATCTTGAAGAGTTCGGGGTTCCGCTTCACAACTGTACAAGTCTTAAAGAGGTAAAGGACGGAACTGCGATAATATCAAAGAATAAATCCAAAACTGTTCCAGATCCATATATAACATGGACTCCTATACTCCCTGAAAATGTTGAAAATCCATTTGAAAAGGATATAAAGACAGAAATTGAGGAGATTGAAATTCCTGCTGATATTATTGTTCTTGCCGCCGGTTCTGTTCCTGATGATTCATTTTATTATGAGTGTCAGAATATTACAGCTGCGCCTGAATTGTATAATATTGGAGACTCTGCACGCCCCGGACGGGTTTTTGAGGCAACAAAGGCTGCTTATCAGATAGGAATAAGCATCTGATTTTTCCTGAATCAAATGCTTAAAAC
Source organism: Spirochaetaceae bacterium (assembly GCA_028527945.1). Classification (GTDB taxonomy): domain Bacteria; phylum Spirochaetota; class Spirochaetia; order UBA9216; family UBA9216; genus Thalassospirochaeta. The sequence goes on along the minus strand of JAQQAK010000263.1, from coordinate 267 downwards.
TTAAAAAAGGTTCGCTATACTATAGCGAGCCTTTTTCTATATTTGAATAAAACTCATTACAAGGCCAATAAGCCCACCAAAAACGCCTCCCCAGACAACTAACCATCCAAGGTGTTTCTGAATCATTTCCTGAACAATTTCTTTTACCATTGCTGGTGTTAGAATGTCCAATCGGTTTTGTATAATTTCAGAAACTTTTTCCATTATTACAGAGCTTATATCAATATTTCCTGAATTAAGAATGTTGTCTATGAATCCTGGAGAATT
>JAQQAK010000262.1 GCA_028527945.1 Spirochaetaceae bacterium | reverse complement strand
GTGAGTTCATTGTACTTGTCGCGCTAAGAATTTCATCGCTACCAAGGGCAATTTCTTTTACGCTGGAGTTTATTTCTTCGATAGCGTTTCCAACACCTGTTATTTCGGTTTTTATTGATTTGAAAGATTCTCCTGTGTCCTTAACATTTTCTCCGGTTTTATTAATGGCCTCAAGAAGTTTTATCAAAGTTTGAGAAACCATATTAGCATGATCAGCGCTTGTCTCAGCAAGTTTTCTGACTTCTGCTGCTACAACGGCAAAGCCTCGTCCAGCTTCTCCTGCGTGAGCTGCTTCTATGGCAGCGTTCATTGCCAGCAAGTTTGTCTGTGCTGAAATATTAGAAATAAGATTGATAATTTCATTAACGCTGCCAAGATGCTTCATTACATCATGGAAAGATTCCTGAGTGTTTTTTATAATTGTTGCTCCATTTTCAGAAGAACTCTCAAGCTCGACAATGCTGTTCATTTTTTGTTCGATTACATTAGAGACATTTTTTATTGAGGCTACCATTTCTTCCAAGGCTGAGCTTGTTTCTGTGATATTAGCAGCCTGGTTGTCTGCGACCTGATAAAGTTCTTCTGAGCAGGAGGTGATTTCTTGTAAGGATGATAGTGAGTTTTGAAAGCCATTTTTTAATGATGATACGTTGGATGATATTTCTGCTACATCATTGTTTATTTTATTGGCAGAATTTGTTGTTTCATCTGCTTTCTGGTACATATTTTCTGCAAGCTTTAGTTTTGTTGTAGCTTCTTCGGCAAAATGTTCCATTCGTGATGTTTGCCGATTGCTTTTTTCAAGTTTATTTTTTGCGTCTAAAATAACTTTATCAAAGATATTCTTTGTTAGAATTGAAAGGGCCGCAATAATGAATAGTAAAAGGAGTGGGGTGATTATTTGCTGGCTCAATGATACGCTTGTTTCTGTGTAGCTTCTAAAAATTATACATTGCGTAATCAGCATGACAATATTTAATGTTGCAATAATGACAATTCCGATCATATGCTTTTTATTTACGGCAAAGGTTGTTCCCAAGACTATCATAAAGCAGGACGTTACTGTAACTGTAGCAAAAACGTGCTCACCAAGATAGCCTGAAATTTCTTGAGCCACTGTAATAAGAAATGATAATGTATAGATTACTATCAGAGCCGATTTTTGGTAGTGTCCTTTATGAAGGAGCCGCAAGCTTATAATTAATATTCCTGTCAGAAGTAATAGTATCAAAAAGGTTGGAATATTCCCCCTTATAAATGAGTTTGCCATTGATGGAATTGCAGCTATAAATAATATATAGATTGTGACTTGAAGAGCAGGAGCCTTCAGCTTTGTTTCATAAGATGATTCTTTATATACGTCTGAGAGTTTCATAAAAAAATTATAGTATATTGGCTATTCAAAAAAAAATGAGATCAACAATATTTTTAAAAAATGTTTTGGCTACTGCCATAATGATTTATGTAAGAAAAATACAGGGTTCTAAAACCTTTAAATCAGTTTTAGAACCCTTTTATTAAAAAAGAATTGGATAGGCTTCTTCTATGTTATTTACAAAATGAAACTCAAGAGAGTTTATAACTTCTGAAGGCAATTCATCATAGTCGCTTCGGTTTCCTTCAGGAACTATAACATCAGTCATCTTGTTCCTATAGGCTGCAAGAGTCTTCTCTTTTAAGCCTCCAATAGGCAGTATTCGTCCTGTTAGTGTTACTTCACCAGTCATTGCCAGTTTTTCTTTTACTGGGGTATTTTTAAAGATAGACAGAAGTGCTGACACAATTGTTATGCCGGCAGACGGCCCGTCTTTTGGAATAGCCCCTTCAGGAACATGGATATGAATACTTTTATTCTCGTAAAAATCTTTTTCAAGATTAAACTTATCAAAATTTGCTCTAACATAAGATAAGGCTGTACGAGCAGATTCTTTCATAACATCACCAAGTTTTCCTGTAAGAATAAGTTCACCTTTTCCTTCGATGACAGCTACCTCTACAGGCAAGAGAGTTCCTCCCATTTCAGTCCATGCCATACCATGAACTAGTCCTGGGCGGTTTTCCTTGTAGACAATATCATCAGAGAAAATCTCTTTGCCAAGAAGTTTTACAAGACTCTTTGCTGTGATAGTTCGTTTATATTCGCTGTCTAGTTTTTCACCCTTTGTGAGAGCTGTTCTTGCAGTTTTTCTAAGAACTGTCGCAATTTGGCGTTCCAGATTTCTTACACCGGATTCCATTGTGTAGTTATGAATTATTTTTAGAATTGCTGATTTTTGTATTTCTATACCTGTCTCAGCAAGACCATTTTCTTCTTTTTGCTTTGGAATAATAAAGTCTGTTGCAATCTTTAGTTTTTCAAGATCCGTATAGCCTGAAACCTGAATTATTTCCATTCTGTCACGGAGAGGGTAGGGGATATTCTGAAGTGAATTAGCAGTTGTAATAAACATAATCCCTGACAGATCGTAAGGTACTTCAAGGTAATGATCTACGAAAGTATTGTTTTGTTCAGGATCCAATACTTCTAAAAGAGCTGAAGCCGGATCACCTTTAAAGTCTGAACTCATCTTATCAATTTCATCAAGCAAAAATACCGGATTTGATGTTTTAGCCTTTTTAATTGACTGGATAATCTTTCCAGGGAGGGCTCCAACATAAGTTTTTCTATGCCCCCTTATTTCTGCTTCATCCCGAACGCCGCCAAGTGATATTCTTACGAATTCTCTATTCAGTGCTCTTGCTACAGATTTTCCAAGAGAAGTTTTTCCGGTTCCGGGAGGTCCTACAAAACAAAGTATTGGACCTTTCATGTTTTCTTTGAGTTGTCTAACAGCTATATAGTCAAGAATTCTCTCTTTTGGTTTTTTCATATTATAATGATCTTCATCAAGGATCTTTGCCGCAAGAGATAGATCTTTATTGTCATCAGATTTAATGGACCATGGAAGATCTGAAAGGCATTCAATATATGTTCTAAGAACTCCGGATTCAGGGCTCATTGGCTGAAGCTTTGCCAGCCTTGCTCCTTCTTTCTGTGCTTTTTCAATTATTTCTTTTGGAGCTTTTTTAGCTTCAATTTTTTTCACATATTCAGAAATTTCAGTAGCATCATCTTTTTCTCTGCCAAGTTCTTTATTTATTTCTTTAATTTGTTCGTTAAGAAAGTATTCTTTCTGGTTTTGTTCCATTTTTTTACGAACTTTTGTAGAAATATTATTCTGAAGATTAAGCATTTCAATTTCTGCTTCAATTAAGACTGCCAGAGCTTCAAGTCTTTCTTTGGTGTCAATAATTTCCATTATTTCAAGCTTAAGCTCTTTTTTTATTTGCATATTAGCAAGAACTATATCTGCAAGTTTGTCAGGAAATTCTGCCTTTTCTGCAATTTTAACAGCATCTTTGGATGCTGATTTTTTTAAGTCACAATATTTGGTAAAAGATTTGAGAATTGCTGCCATTATTGGAACAAGTTCTTCATTTGTGTCTGTGGAAATTTTTATAGGGGTAATCTGAACATAAGAGTAATCGCGTTCTTTTTTCAGTTTTTTAATAATTCCTCTTTGTTTTCCCTCTGTAAGTATTCGTGCTGTGCCGTCAGGCAGTTTTAATACCTGCAAGACATGTGCAATTGTTCCTGTTTTATAAATATCGTTGATTGTTTCCGGATTAGACTTGGTTTTTTGACAGGCTACAAAAATAGTTCTGTCTTCGGCCATAGCAGCGTCTATGGCCTTTATTGTTTCGGCATTTCCTGTAAAAAAAGGAGCAACCATAAAGGGAAGCAACACCATGTCCTGCATTGGGACAAGTGGCAGATCCCTTTTTTCATTCTTCATTCCTGTTGGTACTAATTTCATGCGGTTTTTTTGGAAAAAGTTATTTCTGGTTTCTCTTTGTTATTTACAACATCAGATGTTACCGTAATCTTTTTTCCTCCTTCAAGAGAGGGGATATCGAACATTATATCCATCATCATTGATTCTACAATAGCTCTAAGTCCTCTTGCTCCGGTCTTACGTTTTACCGCAAGCTCCGCAATTGCATCAATTGCTTCATCATCAAAGTCAAGTTCAACATCGTCTAGTTCAAGAAGCGCCTTGTATTGTCTTATTATAGAGTTTTTAGGTTCTGTAATAATTCTTCTAAGGCTATCAACTTCAAGGTTTGAAAGAGTTACTGTAATTGGTAAACGTCCAATAAACTCTGGAATAAGACCAAATTTTACAAGATCATCTGGAAGCATGTTCTGGAACAGACTTACCAAATCTTTTTCATCACTTGGTTTTACATCTGCGCCAAATCCCATAGGGTGCTGAGAAACACGGGTTTCAATAACCTTGTCCAAGCCTACAAATGCGCCTCCGCAGATGAAAAGAATATTTCTTGTATCTATCTTAAGCATTTCCTGGTTAGGATGTTTACGGCCGCCCTGAGGAGGAACTGAAGCTTCTGTTCCTTCTATTATCTTTAGAAGCGCCTGCTGTACACCTTCACCTGAAACATCTCTTGTTATTGAAGCGTTTTCTCCTTTTCGGGAGATCTTGTCAATTTCATCAATGTAAATTATTCCACGTTCTGCGGCTGCAATATTGTTCCCTGCGTTCTGAATCAGTTTTAGAAGGATGTTTTCTACATCTTCACCAACATAACCTGCTTCAGTTAGAGTTGTAGCGTCTGCTATCGCAAAAGGAACTTTAAGTTTTTGTGCCAAAGTTTTTGCTAAAAGAGTCTTTCCTGTACCGGTAGGACCAATTAGCAGAACATTTGCTTTTTCAAGTTCAACTTCTTTATCCAGTCTGGAATTCTGAGTTATTCTCTTATAGTGATTGTAAACTGCTACAGAAAGAACCTTTTTGGCATCTTCCTGTCCAATAACATACTGATCAAGATAAGATTTGATTTCCTTTGGTTTTGGAACCTCTTCAAGGTATTCTTCAGTCAGAACATCGTCTTCTTCTTCAAGGATTTTTTTGCATACATTAACGCATTCATCACAGATATAAACACCTGGTCCCGCAATAAGTTTGCGAGCTGCATCTGAGCTTTTTCCGCAGAAAGAGCAGACTTTGTTGTTATCAGATTTATTTCGAGCCATTTTCACCTCTTTTAAGAACCCTGTCAACAATTCCGTAATTAACTGCATCCTGTGAAGACATAAAAAAGTCTCTTTCAAGATCTGAAGCAATTTCTTCAGCGTCTTTTCCTGTGTGGAAAGCAAAATAATCTATAGTCATTTTTTTCAGTCTTACAATTTCTTTTGCCTGAATACCTATATCTGTGGCTTGTCCCTGGACACCGCCCCAAGGCTGATGAATCATTACTCTTGCTGAGGGTAAAATAAGTCTTTTTCCGGCAGACCCGCAGGTTAAGAGCAAGGCTCCCATTGACGCGGCCTGTCCCATACAAATTGTCTGTACATCAGATTTAATATGCTGGATCGTGTCGTAAATTGCTAATCCGGCAGTTACTGAGCCTCCCGGAGAATTGATATAAATGCTTATGTCACGTTCTGGATCCTGGGATTCAAGAAATAATAGCTGTGCTACTACCAAATCTGCTGTAAGATCATTAATTTCTCCATCAATGAAGATAATTCTGTCTTTTAAAAGTCTTGAATAAATATCATAGGATCTTTCGCCAACCCCTGTTTGTTCTATTACTACAGGTACAAGGCTGTTCATTTTCTCATTCATTCGGTTAACTCCACCTATTTATGTTGTAATTGAGATTATTGTAAAAAATTACAAAATCTGGATAAGGATTTTAATGATGTTGAAGTAAATAAGTCCGGCATAATAATATATTAAAATTCCTTAACTTACATTAACACAGAAACTTTAAAAAAACATATTTCTCTAAAATTTCAAAAGTCTTAAGATATAATTATGAGGTTCTTATAATAGAACCTCATTTATATAATCTAATCTTAATTTTGCATCAAGTCCAGATAATCTTTCTTTTCTCCTTCTTTGATCTCTGCAGATTCAAGAAGAAGGTCATATAATTTTCTGTTGCTTATATCGTTTTTGAGATAAAAAGTCATACCATTCTGTTCGAAGTAGTTTTTGGCATCTTCAAATTCCATGCCTGATGCTTCAGCCTGTTTTTTAAGCTCTTCATCAACTTCTTCATCAGAGACTTCAATTTTTTCCATTTCAACAAGTTTATCTGTTAGAAGATAAGTTTTAACGTTCTTCTCTGCGGAAGGTCTCCACTCATCGGTCATATCTTTCTTTGTTTTTCCCTGAGCTTCAAGAATCATTGTTACCTGTTCTTCCGGCATACGTGACTGACCAATAAACTGATTCCATGACTGGTCAATTTCTGCCTGTATCATTGATTCAGGTACTGTGATTTCTGTTGTTTCAAGAATCTTGTCTATAACAGCTTGTTTCTTTTTCTGTTCAAGTATGCTGTTTGCTCGTTCTGTAAGATCTTTTTTGATTGATGATTTAAGATCTTTTAAAGTTTTAAATTCATCGTTGACATCCTGAGCAAGTTCGTCATCAAGTGCAGGTAGTTCCTTAACTTTTATACTGTTAAGTTTTACCTTAATTTTCTTTTTCTGTCCGGCAAGGCTGGTGTCTGTATCATCTTCTGGGTAATCTTTATCAATTACCTTTTCTTCATCTTTAGCCATTCCAATAACGTCGTTGTCGAGTTTGAAAACGTTATAACCTGTTCCTATTGTAAAAACAAAATCTTCACGTTTTTCATTTTCTATTTCATTTCCGTCAGCATCAAGTTCACAATAATCTATATTAACTATATTACCTTCTTCTGCTGTACCTTCTGACTTTTCTACAACTGTTGAGTTCTGATCCTGAATTTTTTCAAGTTCTCTATCAACATCTTTTTTGCCTATTTTGCAAACAGGAACTTCTATTTCAACACCCTTATATTCTCCAACCTTTACTTCAGGCATAGTGTCGTATTTAACGGCGAATGTGAAATCATTATCGAGTTCAATAATTTTTTCTTCATCATCTTCCTGTAAAACGGGAGTTGAATAAGGTAATGGCTTTTTATCTACATCCTCATAAGCTTCTTTGAGGCTGTTTTCCATAAGATTCATAGTTGCTTCGCCTCTTATGGATTCGCCGAATTTTTGCTCAAGAATTTTTGCAGGAACTTTTCCTTTTCTAAATCCCTTTATATGGGCTGTTTTTGCGTATTTGTTAAGCAGGTCGTTGTATTCTTTGTTTACCGCATCTTTTCCAACTGTAATAGTAAGTTTAACAGCTGAGTTTTCAAGATCTTCCAAATTTTTGTTTACGATCATTGTATAATCCTTGTCTAATGTTCCGTATAACCGGTGAAATGTATTTATAGCCGAAATAACGGCTTTGGAAACTTAAAAAAAAAGGCGATCAAAGGAATATCCCTTAATCGCCTTTCATTGTAGAGCGGGAGACGGGAATTGAACCCGCGACATCCACCTTGGCAAGGTGGAGCTCTACCGCTGAGCTACTCCCGCTTGATGTTTATCATCGGTACCTAAAGGCACGCATCTTTTAAATATACGAGAGAAGGGACTTGAACCCTTACGCCATAAGGCACCAGATCCTAAGTCTGGCGTGTCTGCCAATTTCACCACTCTCGCAGTTGGTTGCGGAGTGTTTCCGCATTATATACGCTTTTAAACTTTACAGTCAATATAAAATCTAAAAGTTTTGAGCCGTGTAGGGATCGAACCTACGACCCGCAGATTAAGAGTCTGCTGCTCTCCCAGCTGAGCTAACGGCCCTGGTTATTCCAAATATCAATTTACCATATTGGTAAGTTAATACGCCCGGTAGGATTCGAACCTACGACCTACGGATTCGAAGTCCGGCGCTCTATCCAGCTGAGCTACGGGCGCATAGCTCCTGCTTTTAAAGACAGGCGCCAATGGGTGGATAACGGGACTTGAACCCGCAACACCCAGAACCACAATCTGGTGCTCTACCGATTGAACTATATCCACCATGATGTGGATAGGAATATGCTATATTTTCTCTTTTTTGTCAAGCACGAAATACAGTATGTAAATGTATATATGAAAAAATATTATAAGCTGTTATATCGCCCCATGAATACCTATATTATGAATAATCCATTTTGAATAGATTTGTAAAAAGGCTACTATAAATAGAAAAAATATGAAAAAGCCCGGAGGTGTATAAATGCAAAATGTAAAACCTTTTTCACATGTATTTCAACCGCTTACTATTCGCGGTCTAACGCTAAAGAACAGGTTACAGTATGCTCCTACAGTCGTACTCAAATGTGCGCCTAATGGAGATATGACTCAGGAAATGATTGATTTCATGAAGTGGCAGGCTAATACGGGTGTTGCTTATATTACTGTTGGAGATACTCCTGTAACACATGAAAATGATTCAGCCTGGCTTTGTGAGATGAATGTTAATTCAGATGATTGTATACATGGTATGAACCAGTTAGTTGAGTCTGCGCGATATAATGGTGCTGAGATATCTGTAGAATTGGCACACGCCGGGAGGGGCTCAAGGCAGACTCAGGGAGGAGACCCTGTTCTTGCTGTTTCTGCTTCACGGCCGCTTAATCCAGAAGAAACGAATCTTAAAGAAATGGATTATGATGATATGCAATACATGAAGGAGCGGTACGTAGACTGTGCTGTCCGTTGTAAAAAGGCCGGCTTCAGAATGGTTATGCTTCATTGTGCTCATAATAATCTTATCGCACAGTTTTTATCACCACATAGCAATGTCAGAACTGATGAATACGGTGGAAGTCCCGAAAACCGCAGACGCTGGCCTCTTGAGGTTATTAAGGCTGTACGCGAAGCTGTAGGGGAGGACATGGTTATAGAAATCAGGGTCTCAGCACAGGAAGATACACCTGGAGGGCTTGAGTTTCCGGAATCATTGGACTTTATGGAGGCCGCTCAGGAGTTTGTTGATATTATTCATATTTCAAGAGGCAATATCTTTACAATAGGAGGAACCTATACTATTCCGACCTACCTTAAGGGGAGACAGCTCAATGTTGCTTTTGCTGCTGAAGCAAAAAAGAGATTAAAGATTCCTGTTGCTGTAGTAGGAAATATAACCTCGCTCGCAGAAGCTGAGGAAATAATAGCTTCTGGTAAAGCTGATATTGTAGCAATGGCTAAATCACATATGGCTGATGGCGATCTTGTCGCGAAGAGTCTTAAGAGTAATATAGAAGATATTCGTCCATGTACAAGGTGTGACTGGTGTGGAAATGCCAACACATATGGAACCTCTATGCGTTGCGCGATAAATCCGCGTATGGGAATAAGTGGTGAAATTGAAAAATTGCCTGAAACCAAGCGTAAAAGGGTTGTTGTTATTGGTGGCGGTCCCGGTGGTATGATGGCTGCTCAGACATTAACAGCGCGTGGGCACAAGGTCACTCTGTTTGAAAAATCAGATTCACTCGGAGGTTTGTTGAAAGACGCCACTGACGCGCCTTTTAAGGAATACCTTAGAAAGTATCTTGAGTGGGATATTCGTGCAACATTAAACTGTGGTGCTGATATTCGTCTTAATTCAGAGGTTTCTCTTCATACAATAGAGAAAGAAAATCCTGATGCCGTTATTGTGGCAACTGGTTCAAGTTATTTGCATCCACAAATTCCTGGTATAAACAAACCTATTGTAAAAAAGGTTAGAGAGGTTGATAACCACAGCGTAGATCCTGGTCAAAAGGTTGTGATTTGCGGTGGAGGATTAACCGGACTTGAATGTGCTTTGATGCTTGCAATGGAAGGTAAAAGTGTCACTGTTATTGATAAAATTCCAAAAGATAATTTCTGTGAAGGTATGCCAATATTTAACAGAGCAGATTTGCTTGCTCATCTAAATAAATATAATGTGAATTTGATAGGAGAAGTTTCTGTTACAGAATTTACTGATCATGGTATTGAATTACAGAACGCTGACGGACATGCTCAGAGTCTTGTAGCTGACAGCTGTGTTATTGCTATGGGAGTTGAACCTGATAATAGTCTTGCACATCTTCTTTTAAAGGAATACGGCCCGCAGGTTTCTCTTGTTGGTGATTGTGTTTCACGGGGACGAACTTTTTACCATGCAAATCAGGAAGCCTATCATGCTTCAATGAAGATTTAATTAGGTATTCATTCGGCGACATAACTATGCTGCTGTGATATAATTCCGCATGGATATTACGCAGCTTAGGTATTTTCAGGCAGTAGCAAAAACGGAAAATGTTTCAAGAGCGTCAGAAACTCTACATATTACACAGCCAAATCTTAGTAAATCTATTGCCCGGTTGGAGGATGAACTTGGTGTTCAGCTCTTTGAACATAGAAAAGGAAAGATATCGCTTAACGAATATGGAAGAATATTTCTTGAAAGTGTTGAGCGTTCCTTTTCTGAATTGACTACTGGGGTTCAGACTGTACAGCGTCTTTATGAGACTAATCAAAAGAGTCTCTCGCTGGCTTGTTCTATGGATGATTTTATGACTGAGCTGTTGAAGCATTTTTCCTGTCAGCATCCGGAAGTCGGTATAAAGCTTTTCAGTTATCCTCCCCAAACGGTTGTTGAACATTTGCTTTCTCGTTCAATTAATATTGCTATTGTATCTAATGAAATAAAAGATTCACGGATTGTTTTCAAGCTGTTAGGCCGGACAGAGTTTGTTCTTCTGATGCATAAAGAGCATTCTTTGTCTTCGAGGTCTAAAGTTCGTATTAGCGAACTGGATGGTCAGAAATTCATTTGCGATACAAGCCGTATGAATCTTTCAGAGTTTAAGAAGATCTTTTCTCCGCTTGGAATAGAGCTTGATATTCCTTTTGAGGTTGGAAACTCCGCTCTTATATATCAGCTTCTCAATAGTCAGGCCGGGATAGCTCTTGTTCCGCTTCCTATGTTTATGAAAATTATGTCTGAACATAAAGATAATGATATTAGAATTGTCAGGATTTCAGATCCTGTTCCTGAAGCAGTTATAGGAATTGCGTACCATAAAGATTATGTTTTTTCTGGAGCTGCAGAATTATTTTCATCATTTACAGCTGAATGGTTAAAAAAGGAAGAAAAGCTCTTGGAGCAGTTTCGTCTTTCATGATGTGACTGAAGCTGCCCTGGTATTCCTTCAAGAGTATAATATTAGTTTAAAAAAGCAATTTTGATTTATTTCCTTATAAAGATATAATGTCATAAATACTAAAAGATTGTGTATTTGAAGGAGTTTATTATGCCTGTTGATATAAAAGATAAGGTTGTATTGATAACCGGAGGCTCATCTGGTATAGGAAGGGCAGCTGCTCTTGATTTTGCTTCTCTTGGGGCTAAAATTGTTGTTACAGCTGCTCATAATGTTGCTGGCGGAGAAGAAACTGTCAAATTGATTAGAGAGGCTGGAGCTTCTGGTGAGTTTATAAAAGCAGATGTTTCCAGCGAAGAAGATGTTCGTAATATGGTAGATGAAGTTGTATCAATGCATGGTCGTTTGGATTGTGCGTTTAATAATGCAGGGATAGGGCCTGATGGTGTTCGAATACCATATGTACCGCTTACGGATCTTGATACTGAAACCTGGGATAGCATCATGAATACAAACCTTAAGGGGATATTTTTGTGCCTCAAATATGAATTGAAACAGATGCAGAAGCAGGAAAAAGGTTCTATTGTTAATACTGCGTCAATAGGAGGGCTCAAGATGGCTCCGAATTTTGGTGCCTATGGACCAAGTAAGGCTGGAGTAATTGCTATAACAAGAAGTGCTGCTATAGAAAACGCTAAAAATGGAATAAGGGTTAATGTTGTATGTCCTGGTCCGACAAAAGGAACTAATCTTATGTCAAACACAATGTCGGTTAATCCTGAAGAAGAAAAAATCCTGACAGAACATGTTATTCCTATGGGGAAGATGGGCACAGTAGAAGATGTTGCCAGAGCTGTTGTTTGGTTATGTTCAGATTTTTCAGGTTTTATTACTGGACAAGCTTTGTCTGTTGATGGTGGTATGCATATAGCCTGAAACAAAAATAATGTTTTTTAGCCCCTGAAAGGGGGCTGGTGTTTATCTTGATTCTATCACTATTAATAATTTATAATTCCTATCTAATGCTAATAAATTTATAGTAGTTTAGGACGGTAAAATGAATAAGAAATTAAAAAGACTTTATATGCTTTTAAGCATTGCCTTTGTTTTGGTTCTTTCCGGATGTGAATTTAATATTAACACTGCAACTACTCACTATTATGATATTAAAGCTGTAGGAGTATCAAATTCTGCCTATAGTTATCTTGACTATTATGGGTATAGCACGCAAACCGTGTATACTGGGAATTATGCTGATTCTATGGAGACTATAGTGGATAGCTATCCTGCCTCAAACTCTAATGATAAAAACTATAGCAATTATACATACAGCAATGTTATATCCTATCTTGATTCTTATAATTTATCTAATACAATAGCAGAAGAAGCTGTAAATGATAAATCTGCTTTTTACTATAACGATGTTAACGGATATTATTGGATGGTTATAGTAGAAGATGTTACTTATTCTGGCCGGTGGTTAAAGGTCTGGGATAACACAAAAACTGTTAATGCCTTGAATTTATATGATCAGGGAGAACTCTCTTCAAACTAAATCAGTCATTTTTTTTGTTCCTCGCTTTTTAGCAATTTACTCTTTTGGAATGTTCAAGCGGGGCTTAAGTAAACAGTGATTTTAATATGTACGCGTAGCTTATTCCAATGTAATTACCAACAACCCAACCAAGTATGCCTATTATTACTCCTGAAACAACAATCTCCTTATTTTTTAAGGCGGCTGCTATCATTGGAACAAAAGGTGGAGATAAAACAAAAGATACTGATGCTACGATTTGCGTATCTGCATCAATTTTAAATATTTTTGAAAAAATAGTATGAATTACTGCAGAGGCAAATATTGCGACTGTAACATAGGCCAACATTATTGGTGCTGTTGATACCAGATCTTTAACATTTGCCATTGAACTTACAACCAGTGAAAAAACGAGAATAATATAATAACCAAGCTGAAAGGTATAATCTATGTTTCTTATCTTTGTAGAGAAGGAAGCAGCCACTCCAAGTGTTGTTATTGATAAAATGGCAACTACCATTGAGATGTCTTCAGGCATTATTAACGAGAGCCCTCCTCCTACTGCAAATATTAAGATTGCAAGTCCAAATGCAGTCAAAAGAGGTTTTAGATGTTTTTTCTGAAAGCCTGTGAAATTTGTTTCAAACCCGACCTTTATGTTTTCGGCGCTATTTCCGTTCTTAAACTCAAAAGCTGGCAATATTTTTTTGAGGAGTTTAGGCATTATTGTCATTGCTACAAGTATATAAATTGCTCCCATTACTACATCTGACGCGTGTACTGCAACATAGGTGTCGGGATCAATTTTTAATGCTGTACCAATTGATGCAAGATTAGGGGTTCCTCCGGTATAACAGCCAATAAGCATTCCGGGGATTCTCCAATTATTGTTAGTTTGTCCGCGAAACAAAAAGAATGCCAGGGTTGTTGAGCCTAAAACCGAAATAATTGCAGCAAAAAAAGTTATTAAACTTTTTCCTGCCAAACGTGACCAGCTTTTCATATCCATAGAAAAGAAAAGTAGAGGAAGTGACAGCGGAATTGTTATCATTGTGAACATATTCTGTATTTGAAATATATTCTCAGGAAAAAGATTGATATTTCCTACTATTATTCCTGCCGCGTAGCAAAGAACCACCGCACCAATTTTATCGAGGATTGTATATTTTTGGCATAGATACATTATAAAAATAGGGAATACGATAAAAAATATGATCCAGACTATTGCCGGCATGATGACTCCTATACTCTATAGGTAAACAGTTTTCTAAAAATAATTAAATTAAGAAAACTGATTAACATTTCCCGTTATGGATTCAAAGCAGAACGCTTTGTCGGGTGAGTCTCGATTTGTTAACAGAGAGGCTGGGCCTCATAAAACCTTTAGTTTTGTTCTGCGTAGTGATCTATTGATTTTAAAGCTTCATCCATAATAGAAATGCCTTCATCAATATCAGCTTTTGTAGCAATTAATGCAGGGGCAAGTGCTACAACATTTGACGGGTTTGCTGCCATCGCCATCATACCAAGTTCTCCAAGGCGTTTGGCGAGTTCAAGCTTAGGGTTCATGCCCTTTCTGATCTTTGCGTCAAGCGGGATTAGCGGTTCTTTTGTTGTTCTGTTTTTTACAAGTTCAAGACCAACAAATAAACCTTTACCTCTAACATCTCCAATTACAGGATGTTTTTCCATAAGCTCTTTTGATTTTTCAAGTAGATATTCGCCCATCACAGCTGAGTTTTCTATAAGATTGTCTGTTTGATAGATTTTTATAACTTCAGCAGCAGCTGCACATCCAAGAGCATGACCCGCGTAAGTTGCTCCATGGCTGAACATTTGTTCTTGAAAGTATTTTCCAATTTTCTTTGTAGTAATTGTATTTCCCATTGGAACATACCCTGAAGTGATTCCTTTTGCCATAGACATGATGTCGGGAACAGTATTCCAGTGATCCATTGCAAACCATTTACCTGTACGTCCAAAGCCTGTCATTACTTCATCAGCAATCATAAGGATTCCGTATTTGTCGCAGAGTTCTCTTAGACGTGGGAAATACTCATCAGGCGGTACAATAATACCATTTGCTCCTGTTATAGGTTCAAAAATAATAGCCGCAATCTGTTCGTCTCCGCCTTCAAACTGAATTATCTGCTCTGTACATTTTATACACTGCTCTGCAACTTCTGTTGGATTGTCACTGAACGGCCAGCGGTATACATAGGGCTGTGGAACCGGAACCACTTCTGTTTTGCCGGAAACAACAGCCCAGCTTCTGGGGTCACCGCATGATACAGACATTGATGCGCCTGTTCCTCCGTGATAGCTTCGGTAGCGGCCAAGTATTTTACGTTTTCCTGTATATTGCTGGGCAATTTTTATTGCGGCTTCATTTGCTTCTGTTCCGCCAAGAGATATAAAAGAGTAGCTTAAGTCGCCCGGTGTTACTTCTTCCAGAATCTTCCCAAGGACTGCTCTTGGTTCTGTTGAAAAGCTTGGCGCAAAAGAGGTTAGCTTTTGTGCTTGCCTGCAGATAGCATCAATTACTCTCTGATCCTGATGTCCTATATTATGACTTACAAAACAAGATGAAAAGTCCAGTCTTTCTCGTCCATCTTCTGTTGTAAAACGAAGACCTTTTGCGCCGACAACCCTCATCGGAGAGTTTTGTGACTGATAGCCCCATGAGTGGTATATGTTGTCAACTTCATATTTGTCAAGATTTTCTTTATTTGTCGGAATATTATTGAGGTCATTCATTGGTGATCTCCTTTAGTTTTATATAAAGAAAAAAATATTTTATGGCAACATGTTGCCATAAAATGTAATTTATCATTATATAACTTTTAATTCTACCCCAAATTATAATGACATATTAAAATTGTTAATTAAAAAAGTAATAAATATATTAGTTCTTGATTATAAAATAAGTTTATTGAAAAGTCTGACATTGACAGATGGCTAAACTTCTCCTATCATTTGTAGCATTAAACTTTTACAAGGAATAAGGTAGAATATTATGCTTGAAATACCTGAAAACGGAAGAAATAGAGATGAAATTTTGCGAGATCTCAAAGATTTTAAAAAAAATGATCCAGCGTATAAAAGTCTCAAGACATGGAGTCTTGTTTATTATTTAGGAGAAGAACACAACGATTTTTTGACTGATGCCTATAAAGAGTATCTTTCCACTAATGGTTTGAATCCTACAGTTTTTAAAAGTTTAAAAAGATTGGAAACTGAAGTAATCCAAATGACGGCAAGTTTGCTCCATGGTGACCGCAATGTATGCGGAGTTGTTACCTCTGGAGGAACCGAAAGCTGCCTTCTTCCTGTAAAAACATACCGCGATATGGCTCGTGCAAAAAAGCCATGGATAAAAAGGCCTGAAATGATTATTCCAGTTACTGCACATGTTGCCTGGGAAAAAGCTGCTGAATATTTTGGCGTAAAAGCTGTGCATGCTCCACTTGATAAAAATTACAGAGTTGATGTTAAGGCTGTTAAAAAACTTATAAATCGTAGGACTATCATGCTTTTGGGCTCGGCTCCTGAATATCCGCATGGAATAATTGATCCGATTGAAGAATTAAGTGAACTTGCGGTTGCAAACAAGATTCCTTTGCATGTTGATGCTTGTGTTGGCGGCTATATTTTACCTTTTATTGAAAAACTCGGATATGAGCTTCCTAAATGGGATTATCGTGTTCCTGGTGTAACCTCCATTTCAGCAGATACTCATAAATATGGTTTTGCCGCAAAGGGCGCTTCTACAATAACCTATAGAAATGTTGATTATTTTAAATATCAACTTTTTGTTCATGAAAACTGGCCTGGTGGGGTTTTTGCTTCTCCAGCGCTACTTGGAACCAGACCCGGAGGAGCTTACGCTGCTGCATGGGCTGCAATGCAGGCCATGGGAATTAATGGGTATAAAAAGTATACGCAGGATACTATCAATGCTGCGCAAGCTCTGATTAAGGGTATTAACGAAATACCTGAGCTTCATGTTATTGGTAACCCTCAGGCGAGTTTGTTTTCTTATAATTCTCCAAATAATGATGTAAATATTTTTGCTGTTGGAGATCAAATGGAAGAGCGCGGGTGGCAATTAGATCGCCTTCAATTTCCGGAAGCTCTTCATGCAATGGTTACTCCTCTTCATCTTGATGTCGTAGATGACTACTTAAAAGATCTCCGCGAATCTGTAGAACATGTAAAACAGAATCCGCATCTTGCTGAAGTCGGAGGAGCCGCAATGTATGGCATGATTGCGAATATCCCTGTCCGGGGAATGGTTCGTAAGAATGTTCTAAATATGTTTGCTGGTATGTATGGGCCAGACGCTAAGATGATTGATTTTAACGATGCTCAAATAGATGATGTTGATGGCGCTGAAACTGGTGATTCCTCAGATTTGGGGCAGAAAATTGCAATGTGGTTTGTTAAGCGGAAAAATAGAAAGAAATAAAAAATTGTTGATATTTCAGCGTTGAGGGAGAATGATAGCTATGCAATGGGTATATGAACAACCTGTAAAAATTATTTTTGGCGGCGGAAAGATAAAAGAACTTTCCGACATAATTAAAGATCAAGGATATGAGCACGGAATTCTTGTTTGTGATCCTTTTTTCAGAGAGTCAACACTTGTAAAAGAGCTTCTTACAAATCTTGGTTCAATGATTAAAGGTATTTATTCAGATGTTTCACCAAATCCTGATGTAAAAGAAGTTGATAAGTGT
>JAQQAK010000261.1 GCA_028527945.1 Spirochaetaceae bacterium | reverse complement strand
TGAAAATTCTCAACAGATTCCAATTCTTATAATATTTATTGTAATAATGTTTTTTTCAATCTTGAGTATTGTTTACAAATTGAAAATAATTGAAAATGGCTTGGGTGATTTTTTGTTATCAAAAGAAAGCCGTTATGGTTTAGGTGTTATATTCCTTTCGTTACTGGTATTTACCCAAAATCAGCTTGCTAATGGTTTTCTGATAACTAAAAATAATGAAACATATTATGAACTTTTAGACTATCAGGATAAAATTGAGTTAAAAAATCTGGAGCTGAAAGAAACTAAAGATAATCTTGTTGATATCATAGCTGAAAGTCTGGAGTATCGTTTATCAGAAACCTCCAACCACGTTAAAAGGGTTTCATTATTTACTCAAATAATATTAGACAAATTAGAATATGATTGTGATGATAGAGAGGAGATAATCTCCTCAGCGACATTACATGATATTGGAAAGATTGGGATTCCTGATCACATCCTCCGAAGCAAAGAGAAGTTTACTGATGCTGAGAGAAAAATCATGGAAAGGCATACCATTATTGGGTATGATATTTTGAGGCAATCAACAACAGCTTATTTACAGCTTGCTGCTACAATAGCGTACGAACATCACGAAAACTGGGACGGAAGCGGTTATCCATTAGGAAAATCCGGCCTTGATATAAATTTTGCAAGCAGAGTTGTTTCTATAGCCGATACCTTTGATGCTCTTGTTAATCAACGTAGCTATAAAAAAGCGTGGACGGTAGAGCAAGCATATGATTATTTGATATCAAATAGTGGTATTAAGTATGATCCATATATAATTTCTGCCATGCAGGATGCTGTTAAAGACTTTAAACGTATTCTTGAAGAGTACAAGCCTATAGAGAGGGGTTCAGAACATTTGATAATAAATTAAATGTAAAATAACTCTTTTTGTCAGGAATATTCTGCGGTCTTTAGGACTCTATGAGTATATTTCTCAACGTCTATGCAACCAAAGAACACTTTGCCCATAACATATGTAAACTCTATGCTCGTATTATTGTAAAAATAAAAATTGAGCATATAATATGTTGCGAAATACTAATATTAAAAGGAGTTTTAATATGGAGAATTCGGAATTTAAGGCTTATGTTGTAGATAATGTTGATGGTAATTTTGTCGGTAAAATAAAAAATAAAAAGCTTGAAGACCTTCCTGAAGGAGATCTTTTGGTGAAGGTAAGTTTTTCATCTTTAAATTATAAGGATGCTCTTTCTTCTATTGGAAATAAAGGTGTTACAAAGACATTTCCACATACACCCGGAATTGATGCGGTTGGAACTGTCGTAGAATCTGAAAATTCTCAATTCAAAAGAGGCGATAAAGTTATTGTTACAAGTTATGATCTTGGTATGAATACTGATGGGGGATTTGCTGAATATATAAAAGTTCCATCTCAATGGGCTCTAAGATTACCTGATGATTTATCAATGAAAGAATCTATGATTTATGGAACAGCTGGTCTTACTGCGGGAATGTCGGTTTTACGTTTAACTGAATTGGTAAAACCAAATGCTGGTAATATTATTGTGTCCGGTTCGACTGGAGGTGTAGGCGCTTTGAGTGTCGCTATTCTCAGCAAACTCGGTTATTCTGTAACAGCAATTACCGGTAAAGAATCAGAAAAAGATTATTTATTAAATCTTGGTGCAAAAGAAATTATGCCAAGAAAAGAGTTTGAAGATTTAGCCAAGAAGCCTCTGTTAAAGACATTGTATGCTGGTGGCATTGATACTGTTGGTGGGGTAATTCTGGAAAATATTATTAAGTCTGTAAAACCAATGGGAGCAGTAACTTGTTGTGGAAATGCTGCTTCTCCTAATCTCGAAATAACAGTATTTCCTTTTATTTTAAGGGGTGTGACACTAATTGGTATTGATTCTCAAAATTATCCAATGAGTTATAGAGAACAAGTTTGGAATGGATTAGCTAAAGATTTGAAACCCAATATGCTACACGAAATGTGCAATGAAGTCTCTCTTGAAGGGGTTCAGGAGAAGATTGATTTAATTCTTCAGGGAAAATTAAAAGGACGAACTGTTATTAATTTGCAAAATAAGTTCTAACTCGCTAAAAAAGAGAACCTCTAATATTTATAAATTATAGAGGTTTTCTTTTTGCTGTCAGAAATGTGTTGTTTTTTTAGTATATCAATTAGCGTTCAAAATTTCTTAGGATTTGATCATTCAATTGACTTTATTGTAATACAGTATTACAATAAATGTATGGATGAAATAATAAAACATTTCTTAAATACGATAGACTCTTACAAGGCTGTTGAATCATTGCTTCAGAATAAAAAGCGTAAATTTGGTTCGATAGAGCTTTATTCCTCTGAGATTCATACCCTGGTTTATATATTTGAACATGAAGATTCCAATTTTACAGAAATTGCTTTGGGCATGGAAATAACAAAGGGCGCTTTAACAAGGCTGACAAACAAGATTGAGGCAAAAGGATTGATAAAGCGGTATAAGAGAGACAACGACCATAAGGCCGTTTATTTTAGGGTAACAGAATCCGGCATGGAATCTTATAACGCGCACAGGCTCTTTCATCAGCAGTTCAGGATTGAAACAGAGGAATCTTTTCAGCAATTTCTTGATGAAAATCGCAGCGTTCTTGAAGATTTTTTATGCCGGACAGATGAGCTTTTTAGTCAAATGATTTTATCGATTGACAGGCTTGAAACAGAAGGAGAAGCACAATGAAAGAAATAATTATGTATGGAACTATAGGGATGGCTGGATTTTTCCTGCTGCTAATGGGCTCTATAATTTATAATCCTCGAATTTGGCTGCAGGATTATCCTGAAGTAATCAAGAATCGTGTTCCCCAAAAAAACGATAAAGAAAATAGGCTTTCTCTTGTTGTTGGCATTCCATTCATGGCCTTGCTATTTTTGCTTCCACTCTATGGGGCCGTCAGGTTTGCCATGAATACTCCTGAGGCCTCATTTTTACAAATATTTTTAGTTATTATTGGAATTTACAACATGATGAACCTTACAGATTATGTCATTATAGATTTACTCATCTTCTGCCTGTGGACACCCAAGTTTATTCGTATACCTGAGGAGCGCTTTCAGAAAAAAGATTATGAAACATATTGGGAGCATACCCGTGGATTCTTTATAGGTTTTGGAATGTCGCTTGTTTTAGGACTTGTGGGCGGTTTTGTTATTCACCTGTTAATCTGAAGGTTTAAGAGAATATAAAAACCTTTTCTCTAATGCCGAGTGGATATTGCTGCCAAACCAAATCCATTCTGTTTATCTGGAAAATCCAGATTTTTTTTGTCAAATAATCAGGGACAAATTATTGGCAGTGTAATAATTTGTTCTACGGAACTCGAAATATGATTGAGGATCTTTCAAAACCCCGGATGGGTTTTAAAAAGTCTATATTACTTAAAAATATTTGACATAGGTACTATATAGTAGTACTATATGTGTGTGAATAAGAAACATCAAAAAACATTAGATGCAATTTTTATTCGCCGGGAAGGTTTAATACCCCGCCCTGCTTTAGCAGGATTCTACATGCGGAATCTTCTATTTGGAAAGAGTATTTTTGTGTTGGGTATGAAACCTGACCGTCTAAACCCATTCCTTGCAGAACCAACCATACTTCGGAGCTCTGCTCCGGAGTGGTTGATTAATCCGCCGCCTTCAAATATTAATTGGTCTGACATTGAGGCATTACTAATTGCATTGGGGGCTGAAATAACCGAAGGGAATGGATCACGAGTAAGAATAAAATTAAATAAAATAAGGGCAGTTTTTCATAGGCCTCATCCACAAAAAGAAACAGACAAAGGTTCAGTGAAGTCAATGAAAAGATTTTTACAAAATGCAGGAGTAAAGCCATGATGGAATATAAAGGATATATAGGAAATGTAGAATTTGATGATTCTGCAAAAATCTTTCACGGAGAAATTATAAACACAAAAGATGTTATAACCTTTCAAGGATTAAGCGTTGATGAGTTAGAAACAGCTTTTAAAGAATCAATAGATGATTATTTAGAGTGGTGTGAAGAAGAAGGTGTAAGTCCTGAAAAACCTTATTCAGGTAAATTCAATTTACGACTATCTCCATCTTTGCATAGGGAGGTTGCAATAACTGCAAAGAGAATGAATCTATCAATAAATAGATTTGTCGAAAAAGCAATCGAAGATGAAATAAATTTAGCAAGAGTTTAGAGCTAATTTTAAAACTTGGTTAGTTTTGAAAGATCCTCGATTATTCAGATTTTATCTACGGTAATAACCCTGGTTGTGTTTGAGTTAATTGTAATTTTAATACCCCTTTGAATGTTACTGATGTAGTAGTTTTTCCCTATGCTTTCAAAGCAGACAATTGGTGTTTCTTCAATAGTCTGAGCAATCATTTCTTCAATTGCCTTATTAGGTAAATCTATTTTGAGTTTTTTTCGGATTCGCTCGTATACAAGTTCTGTATAGCAGATATTTTTCAGGATTTTTTCTTTATTCATCTGTTTAACTTATCATTTATGGTGAAGCTTGGTAAGACATAACCTAAATAGGCGTTTACACTTAAGTTAAAAGGACATAAACCCATAAAATAACATGAATATGTTATACCTCTTAAAATATTTTTTTGTTTTAATAAATGAAGCTGCAAGGTAAAATATTATTTCAAAGCTAATCAGGCTTTGTACAAGTTAAATATAAATATTTTAAAGGAAAAAATATGAAACAGAAAAAAATACTTTTATTACTTGTAGGCTCTGTACTTTTTTTGGGAGCCTGTGTAACCAATAGTTCAGTAGAAGCTGATACCTTTGATGAAATATATAATTATATTGATCAACAAGATTATTTCATAGCAAGAACAAGTTATGTAGAAAAAAAGGATGAGTTAAATCCGACTCATCAAAAGATAATCAGAGCGCTTTTGGCTAATTCATTTAATAATTTAGATGAGTCTGAAAAACTAATAGATGAGCTTTTAAAGAATAAAAGTGATCTTCCTGAATCAGTACAATTTAAGCTATATCTGACTCAAAGAGATAACGCTACTAAACTTTATGAATATAAAAAAGCAGCAGATGCAGTTGATATAATACTGAAAAATTACACTGAATATGTTCCTGATATTCAAGACTATGAAAATGATTTTACACTTTGGAGCTCTTTAAAAGATGCTCCTCAGCAGAGGGTTGTCATAAATGATAATACAACAGTTATGATGAAAAAGGATAAGGTGGGGCTTGATAACCTTGAGGTGTCTGCTAATGGTTCATCTTCTCTTTTTATTTTTGATACCGGAGCGAATCTGTCTACTACAACTGAGTCAGTTGCCAAAATGTTCGGTATGAAAATTATCCCAACAGAAATAAATATTGGAACGAGTACTGGTCATGAAGTTTTTGCAAAATTAGCCTTGTGTGATGAGTTTTCATTTGGAGATATTGATGTGTTTAATGCAGTATTTCTCGTATTGCCCGATGAACAGTTATCTTTCCCTGATATGGAATATCAGATATATGGAATATTGGGCTATCCGGTAATGGCGGCCTTAAAAGAAGTTAAACTTTCTCGAAATGGAGAGTTTATTGTGCCAAAAGAAGAAACAACTTTTACAGAACCGCCTAATTTAGCCATGAACAATCTGGATATTCTTATAAACATAGAAGAAAAAAGTTTCCATTTTGATACTGGCGCTGTAGATCTCTTACTATATTACAGATTTTATGTAGAGAATAAAGAAGAACTTGAAAGTAGCTGTCAGCTGCAAAAAGTTAATATTGGAGGAGCTTCAGGAATTCATGAATTTGATGGTTTTAAGATCGATCGTGAATTTGAATTTGGTGGAGATAATATTTTATTTAAAGACATAATTGTTTTAAAAGATGAGCTTCCATCTAATGGGCAAAATTATTATGGGCTTATTGGTCAGGTACTTATCAATCGATATAAAACAATGACACTTAATTTTGATAAAATGCATATAAAGTTTGAGTAACAAACTTTGTTTTTTTAAACTATGTTGTCTTCAATTTTATCATTTGCTACAATGTCACAAGTATTAACTCTACACAGGAAATAAAATGAAGAATAATGAGATGGAGACAATTGGCTCAAGGCCAACGGGTTTTTTAGGCAAAATTGCTGGTAAGCTGATGAATACAATTCATTCATCGGCCTATAAAAAGATTATCGACAGTTACATTATCCGGCATTGCGGGCACTCAAAACTAAAAACTGCGCTTGATATTGGGTGCGGCGGGGGAGTCGCTGTAAAACTTCTTTCAGACATAGACGGAATTAAAAAGACAATTGGAGTTGATTATTCTGATGATATGGTTAACTTGTCCAGAGACTTCAATAAAAAAGGAATTGCAAAAGGTATTGTAGAAATACAGAATGCTGATGTTTCAGCCTTGCCGTTTGAAGATAATTATTTTGATATTATAACCGCCTTTGATACAATCAATTTTTGGCCGGATCATAAGAAAGCAATTTCAGAAATAAAGCGAACATTAAAGGAAAATGGTGCTTTCTTTATAATTAACGCGTACCCCAAAGAAGGAACCAAATGGCATGAATTTGTAAAGTTTAAAAGCGATATTGAATATAAAGATTTCCTGGGTACTAACGGCCTTAAAGATGTTCAGTCAGTAATTGAGAAAAATACTGTAATCGTGTGGGGCTTAAAATAGATTCATCTGGGTTTCACATGTTGCGGCAGTTTCTGTTGCGAATAAAAAAGCCCGGTAGGAACCGGGCTGAAGTTGTTAAGTTTTATCCTACTGAGGATCAATGAAACTTCCGAAAACCCATCCTTCTGGGCTTGAGATTTTGTACCATTTGTCTGAGATGGCGCCTATTGTAAAGTTTTTTACAGTTGCTTCTGTTATAAATACAGGTTCTCCCGGATTCAGTTGCGCAACAACAGAAGAGCCGTTTACAAGAGGAAAGTTTCTTACGTTTATCATTTCACCTGTTCCGTCATTAGCGATAACAGCATTAAACTCAATCGTTTCTGTTTCAGGCATTTTTACACTATCATTTTGAGATGGTGTTGAGCTTTCAGAAGTACTGTTGTTATAGCGTTTGTTGTATTCATCTTCAATAAGATTATAGAAAATAGAATTACTATATTCCAAAGCAGTTTCGAATAAAGTTTTTTGTGCTACTCCACTTGCCTTTGTTGCAATAAAATAAATTCTATAGCTTTGAATATCATCATCGCTAAAAGAAAGATCTCCAGTTTTGATGTATACATTTGAGCGTTTTTTATTAATTTTTTCATCCCATGTTGTTACAAGTTTGAACCCGTTTTCAGATTCAGGGTAAACTGTAACTATTGTTGCTTTTGAAAGAATATCTGATGAAGGTTTTAACTTATTCGGTTTTTCATAAATTACCGACTCATCATCTTTTACTATAGCAAGGATTCCATCAGGAACTACCAAATCATTCTTCATCCAGAAGATTTCATCATCTTCAGATTTACATTTAATCAGTTTAAGAGTCTCGCCGCCCTCGTCTTTTGACGCAACTTCAATAGCTTCGCCTATTGTAAAGAATTTATCTCCAAGTGCTGGGCGAAAGCTTCCCTTTGAATAGACAGGTCTGTCGCTATCTTCATTTTCTACAATATAAGTTAATGCGTTATGGATCGAATTATAAGTAGGCACTGGTGTAGGTTCAATTTTCTTTTGATCTGTTACTGAGGAGGCAGAGTCTTTTTTCTCACAAGCAGTAAAAAGAAAGGCTAAACTGATAATTAAGATTAGAGATAAGAAATATTTTTTCATTATAGCTCCCTTTAAGATTTAATCATATAATAATTATAGAGATATAAAGATTTTTTTCAATTATGTTTTTCATATACATATTAAAATTATAATAAATGGAGATTAAAAATGCCTACAATGTTTGAAATTTATAAAGCACATTCGAAAGAATATGATGAATTAGTCAATGCCGAAGATTATAAGAACAATTTAGGTGAATACCTAAAGACAAAATTTGACTGGAAAAACAAGGTCGTATATGAAGCTGGGATAGGCACTGGTCGGGTCACAAATTATTATATTTCTCAAGCTATACATTGCTATGGATTTGATTATGAAGAGCATATGCTTTCTCAGTGTAAAATGAATCATTCAGCAAATATTGATAAAATGACACTTAACATAGCAGAAAACCTAAAATTAAAGCCGGTGGATGAAGAAGTAGATGTCTTTATTGAAGGCTGGAGCTTTGGGCATACAATGAATCAAAATTCTGATAATTTAAATGTTGCAATAGAGTTGTTGATAGATAATATAAAAGGCATTGTAAAAGAAAATGGTGAAATACTTATTATAGAATCGCTTGGGACGAATGTTGAAGAATCAGGTACAACAAAAGAGTATACAAAATATTTTTATAAAATTTTGGAAGGAAAATATAAATTCAGTAAAACAATTTTAAGAACGGATTACAAATTTAAAGATTATAAAGAAGCTTCTCGTGTTATGGGTTTCTTTTTTGGTGATGAAATGAAATCTGACATTGAAAACTATAAAAAAGAAATTATAAAAGAATATACTGGAGTTTGGTATTTGAAAAATAGGGGATGAATAGTTCTCAAAGAAGTTTTACTTCAATATCTTTTTCTGTTGGAGATTTTATTATTATGCGTTATAGATATACTTTTTTAATTATTTCTTCTCTTCTTTTTTTCAGTTGCGGCTCAGATAAAGATATTTATGAGTTTATATTAGTTTCTCCTATACAAAAGGGAATAATAGAACATCAGTGTAAAGATTATATAATTGTTTCAAAATCTAATTTTTATAAAATAGATTTATCTAAAGAGAATTTTTTAAAGTTGCTGCGTAATTTGAATTTGTTAATTGAGCTCACTATGGACAAGCTAAATAATTATAATACCACTCGAACAGCAAATGGTGAACCATATAAAGAAACAAGGGTTATAATCTGCGATAATTTAAATCTTGAAATGAAAGAAGAATCAGAAGAGAATTCTATGTATCATTATGTTTATAAGCCCTCTCATCCTGACGCAATAAATGCTGGGGCGCTGAAAGGCTATGTCGCCTATCCTGATATAAATCCTGAGCTGGAATCGACATTACTTGTAGAATATATAACTCTTTATAAAATGCTTATAGACAAACTCATAAAAAAATATCCTGATATTGGGTGTAATATCGAAATATATGATTATTATATGGAAAAGTATATAAATAAAGAATATCTGTATTAGACTCTTATTGGAAAAGAGATAAAACTTAAGAAAAGTTTAAAATTCAGATTATGTATTATAATCGTTTTATTTTTTTCAATCTGTAGGTATTATAGTTGAGTACAGGATGGCTTTTTTAAACACTCAATTTGACATATTTGAGGTTCTCATCTTTTTCTGTTAGATTATGAAAGACTAACTTGTTGAGGAAATTTATGGTTGAATCTGGTTTGCAGGAATTAATAGAAGAGTTCAGAGAAAATGGCTCAAAAAAAAGTTCTGAGTTTTCTGTTGAGGAGAGAAGGCAAGGATATGAAGAGAGCAGCATTCTTGCTGGAGAAGCCGTTGAAATTGATGAAGTAAAAGATGATATTATTGAAGGAGTTAAAGTCAGATTTTACAATGACCAGTCTGAAGCAGATTCTCCAATTATTATATATTTTCATGGCGGCTGTTTTATTAGCGGTGGATTTAAAACTCATGATAAACAGATGCGGCTATTGGCCCAAAAATGCAAAGCAAAGGTTTGTTTAATTGATTATCGACTAGCTCCTGAGTATAAGTTTCCTGCCGCTCATGATGATTGCATTAAGGTTGTCAGTAAAATTGCTCAAACAGAAACTCAAAGTCTCATCTTGATGGGAGACAGTGCCGGTGGAAATATTGCATTGTCTATTGGTTTATCGCTTAAAGAAAACCGTAAAATTAAGAAGATAGTACTAATATATCCAATGCTGGATCCTTACGGCGAGTTTTCTAGCATAAAAGAAAACGGTAATGACTATATTATGACATCTGACGCTTTTTCCAGCGGATATGA
>JAQQAK010000260.1 GCA_028527945.1 Spirochaetaceae bacterium | reverse complement strand
AGGCTGTAGCAATTTTTATGAAAGAGCTATAGCTTTTGAAAGCGCAATACGGAAGCTGGATCTTCATTTTTCACAGGATTCTATTTACACATTACGTAGTACACAATCTGGATCTTTTGAGGATATGACTGAAATATTAATCAATAATAAAGATAATTTTCCTTCAGCTTTATTTGCGTGTAATGATATGGTTGCTATTGGAGCTATTCAGGCTATGCAGGCTTCTGGAATAAAAGTCCCAGAAGATGTTTCTATTATTGGATTTGATGATCTTCCAGCTTCTACTGTTTTGATGCCTCCACTTACTTCTATGTCTGTTCCAAAACTTGAAATAGGAAAAACAGCTGTTCGTACTCTTTTGGAAAAGACAAAGTTAGAAAGTCAATATAGTGGTACTCAAAAGATTTTACTTGGTGGTTCTCTTATTGAGCGAAGAAGTGTTCTTAAAAAATGATTTATATGGGAGCATTATAAAACTCAAGGTATTTTAGTCTCAGAGTTTTTTAAATTCCAATCTTAGCCTGAAAGACGTTGTTGTCACATCCAACGTCTTCCAGGTAGGGTAAATTTTTATAGTTAAATCTTAAACAACACCTTTTTTAATTATAATGTTTGCGTAAATTGCTGTTTCTCCTGTAGCAACTACAGCAAAAGCTTTTTTCGCTCTTTCATAAAAAGCAAAGCGTTCCATCATTTCAATGCTGTCATTGATCTTTTTACCTTTATCAGTAAAAAGCTCATCAGTTTCTGATATAATCTTTTTGTAATCATCCCAGATTGTCGGAACAACAGGATCTCCTTTGACTACTTCCATGAGAACTATAGGCTGTACTGTATATTGGTCTACAGGGATTAGGTCAAGACAAGCCTGAAGAACTTCTGGAACACCATGTCCATCAAGTCTTGCTAAACGCTGGCCATAATTAGCGGAAGGAAAATTTCCATCTGCAATTACAATTTCATCTCCGTGACCCATTGAAGCCAGAATGTGGAGAAGATCGGGTGAAAGTATAGGAGAAATTCCTTTTAACATATTACCTCCGTATAATGAAGAATATTTTTCTCTTCATACAATATAGTTTTTTTAACCGTAGATTGCTCCGAAATTAGCACAAGCTCGATAATCAGCGCCCTCTTTATCCATTCCAAACGCATTCCAGGAGCTTGGTCTAAATATTTTTTCTTCAGGCACATTGTGCATACAGACTGGTATTCTAAGCATTGACGCCAGTGTTATTAGATCTGCACCAATGTGTCCGTAACTAATAGCTCCATGGTTAGCTCCCCAAGCTGCCATAACAGAGTAGGTGTCTTTGAAAGGGCCTTCCTTGCCATCAACTATTGGAGCAAACCATGTTGTCGGCCATGTTGGGTCTGTACGATTGTCCAGTATATCATGTACATCATTTGGTATTTCAACTGTATAACCTTCAGCTATCTGAAGAACAGGACCAAGTCCGGCAACAAGATTCAGTCTGCTCATTGTACATGGCATATTTCCTTTTGTCAGAAAGTCTGTAGACCACCCACCACCTCTAAAATATTCAGTAGAAGCCGGTCTGAATAATGTCGCGTCAATACATGCTTTAGCATCATCATCTGTCGCTTCCCAAAAAGGTTTCATTACAGGATTTCCGTCAGCATCTTTTTGTTCTCCTGTTCCTTCCAGACAGGTAGATCCTGAATTAATTAGGTGTATAAGCCCGTTTTCAGCTTTTCCATTAGGAGTCCAGCCCGTAACTCGCTTTATAGCGTCAGGACTCCAATATGTTCTAACATCGCTGAAGATTTGTGGTCTGTTTGATAACAGATGGCCAAAGAGCATAACAACACCATTTAATGAATCATTTTCTGTAGCACAGATATATGGTTCTCTAAACCCATTCCAGTCAAATGATGTGTTAAGCATTGTTTCCATAAAATCGCCGTTACACATAAAATCAGTCCATTGGCGCTGCCCCTGAAATCCTGAAACAATTGCGTTTCTGCCAGCTGCTTCTTCTCCAAAACCCATTTTTGCAAGCTTCGGGTTTCCTACCATCAGATCCCGTGCTATAAGTGTCATTTTTACAGCTGTTTCCCAATCACCTTCTTTTTGCTCTTTTGTGCGTCTAACTTCTGGTTTGTTGTTGTCAGAACCTTCTTTGCAGTTTTCTTTTGTCCATTTAACAGCTTTTTCAAATTCATCTGGATCGTAAATTCCTTCATCCATTCGTCTGATAAACTCTGACATATCTATGCATTCAGTACGCATTCCAAGGTATTTCTGAAAAAAGTCCTGATCTACAATTGAACCAGCAATCCCCATGGATACTCCGCCCATTGAAAGATAAGATTTTCCCTTCATATAAGCCGCTGCTAATCCGGCCTTTGTAAAACGTAACAATTTTTCTTTTACATCGTCATGAATGCTTGTATCTCCTGCATCTTGTACTTCTTTTCCGTATATTCCAAAGGCAGGAAGCCCTTTCTGAGCGTGCGCGGCAAGAACAGCGGCAAGATAGACTGCGCCGGGACGTTCTGTTCCGTTAAATCCCCAAACAGCTTTTGGAGTTAACGGATCCATATCCATTGTTTCTGAACCATAACACCAGCAGGGAGTAACAGTAAGTGAAACGCCAACATTTTCGTTTTTGAATTTTGTCTCACAGGCTGCTGCTTCAGCAAAGCCTCCTATTGTTGTGTCTGCGATAACACATTCAACAGGCATCCCGTTTGGATGTCTTATATTATCGCTTATAAGTTTTGCTGCTGATTTAGCCATATTCATTGTCTGTTCTTCAAGTGATTCTCTAACACCTTTTCGTCTTCCATCAATTGTAGGTCTTATTCCTACCTTAGGCATTTCTCCGCTAAGTCTGTTTTTAAACTCCATATTAAACCTCCAAATTACAAAAATAGATGTAATCGATTACATCTATTTTTGATCACTTTTTTGAATTTTGCAAGAAAAGATTTTAATGTTTTAAGATGTTTTTAGGTGAAAGTAAAAATTAGTTCTGTAAAAATTTTAGAAAATTTAACATTCTGAAATCACCTCTGTTTGTAAAAAATGCAGATTTTTACAGTTTTGATAATAATTGTAAAATTAATTTACTTTACCACTGGAAATATTGCTCTTATAATTTCGCTATGCCGCCAGAAAAATATAAAATTCTTCTTGCTGATGATGAAGTAATAATTCGTGATGGAATCTCTGAAAATATTGATTGGGAAAATGAAGGTTTTTGTTTCTTATCTCCTGCTGCTGATGGCGATGAGGCAATAGAATCTATAGATAAACACTCTCCTGATGTCGTCATAACAGATATTTGTATGCCTGGAAAAACAGGAATAGAGATTGCCGAATATATTTTTGAAAAGTCACCTGATACTCTTGTCTTGATTTTGAGTGGTTATGATGATTTTGAATATGCCAGAACTGCGTTAAGGTATAAGGTTTTTGATTATATTCTGAAACCGATATCTGCCAAAACATTAAAAAATATTCTGAACAAAATAAGATCTGAGTTGGAAAGACGTCAATCAAATAAAATAAACTACCAGAGGCTAATTGAAGAGGTTGAGAAGAATCGCGAATGTATTCTTTCAAGATTTTTATATCGTGTTATTAAAGGGAATTCTTCAAAAAAGGAAATTGAAGAGTACAAAAAGTATCTACCTTTTTCTGATACGATTTCAAGTTTTTGTGCTATTACGCTTGTTATAAGTGTTTATGATCATCCTTCCTCCGTAGGTTTTACATATGATATGTGTCTTATTGCTCTTGCAGAGACAGCCTCCAGACTCATACCTGATTATTCGGAGGCTGTGAACTTTCAATCTCCAACCGGAAACCTAATTATAATTCTTGGAGATAATAACGAAAGGCTGTGTAGAATAAACGCTGCGCTTATGGCAGATAAACTTCATAATGAGACAGAATCTTTTCCTGGTTATAGAATTTCTATTGGTGTTGGGACTGTTCAGCCCGGATTGCTTGAAGTTGGAACTTCTTATAATGAATCTTTGGCTGCGCTTGAATACCGTCTTTTGGCTGGAAACAATGAAGTCTTTATTTTCAGAGAAAAAGAAAACCGTGTCACCTTTCATGATATAGAATTTGGAAAGTCTCCTGATAGAATTAAAGACTCGCTTAGAAGCATGCCTCTGAATAATTCAGTTGAGATAATAAACAATTTTTTTATATCATTAAAAAAAAGCAAACTGCCAATTTACAGAATAAAGTTTGAGCTCTCCAAATTTGTATATTCGATTATTGATGTTTTTGATGAAATTGATGTAATCGATGACATTGACGAGCTTATCAGTATTATTGAATTACCGGATCTTACTGAAATTGAATCAGCTCTAATCACTGTTGTGACAACATCCTCAGAACGTTTAAAAGATCAACGAAAGCGTTTTCCTGAGAAAAAACTTCATGAAATTCAAAAATATCTTGAGACAGAATTCTCAAATCCTAAAATAACTGCAGAAGAAATCACTCATATATTTTATATAAGCCAAAGTTATCTGAGCAGGCTTTTTAAACAATACAGCGGTAAAACTTTTTCAGAATATTTAACAGGATTACGTATAAGCAGGGCATGTGAGCTCTTGAAAACAACGAATAAAAAGAATTTTCAGATAGCAGAAGAAGTCGGATTTAATGATCCAGGTTACTTTTCAGTAATTTTTAAAAAATCCGTAGGTGTTTCTCCATCTC
>JAQQAK010000259.1 GCA_028527945.1 Spirochaetaceae bacterium | reverse complement strand
AGCATCTTAACCTCCTGACCACTTTTTTTTTTTTATTATAATATCATAAAATTTTCTTCTAAAAGACTTTATTTTCTGTGCCCTGTCTTATTATTTTTAAAAAACGACTCTGTCATCCTCTTTTAACGGAAAAACAGTTTGCCCATCTATTGTCAATATTATATCAGCCCTTTGGTCTTTATCAACAAAAACATTTATCCTCTTCTTTGAATCAATAACCAAAGGTCTATTTGATAGAGAAAAAGGACAGATAGGATTCAAAAGAAGAGCGTCCATATCAGGCTCAAGCAAAGGTCCTCCAGCAGCAGCTGAATATGCTGTTGAACCAGTAGGAGTTGCTACAATAATTCCATCAGCTCGATACATTCCAAGAGGAGTATCATCTAACTCAACAGAAAGCCTTATCATCTTTGATATCCCATAAGCAGATATTACAGCGTCATTTAAAGAATAAAAACTTCGAACAATCTTCTCGTTTCTGAAAACTGAAACTTTAAGCATAAGACGTTTACTTACAGAAAGTTTTCCAGCTACATAATCATCAAAAGTCTCTTTCCATTCATCCTTAGAAACTTCTGTTATAAAACCAAAATTGCCCATATTTACAGCCAGAACAGGAATCTCTCTGCTTGCAAGAGTTCTGGCACAAAAAAGAACAGTGCCATCTCCGCCTATAGCAAATGCCATATCAGCATTTTTCACCTTTGGCGAGATAGGCTTACCTGAATAAGCAAACACCTTAAAAGTTATATTCTTTTTTTCAAGATAGTTTTTTATTTCTTCTACAAGTTCACCGGCCTCAGGTTTAAGCAGGTTTACAATAATTACAGCTTTACTAATTTTTATGCCCATAGCCTTATACAGATTAAACGAAAAATGCAATCAAGGCAATGAGGCAAGAACTTTTGATATTGTCGAGATATTATTTTTACCAAGCATTGGATAAAGCGGAAAATTAACACAACGAAGCAAAAGAGCCTTAGCATTAGGACAATCAGCCTGAACGTCTTCTGAAAAAGCAGCAAGAGAACTTGCAAAAGTAGGTGCTGTCATTACGTTTTTCTTACTGGAATAAGCAGCAACTTCAGCCATTCCGGTCTCAAGAAGAACAGGAAAGGTATACGCAATATTATTGGCATCTATTTTCTGCGATAACTTTTTATGCCTTGAACGCATCAGCGATTTTGTAAATATTTCAGAAATTTCTGAACGTGAAGAAAGGTAAGCTTCCAGGTTTTTCAGCTGTGCGGAACCAAGAGAAGCATTCATATCAGGTAAGAAAACTGTAGGATGCATTTCAGCAGCCATTGAATTTAGAGTTTTTACTCCCTTGCGAGAAGAAGATAAAACAACTGCCCCTCCGCCAACTGTTATAATTCCATCTTCATCAAGATTTATGACAGTGAATTGTCCCCAGGTGCCTGCTTTTCGT
The DNA here is from genome assembly GCA_028527945.1 of Spirochaetaceae bacterium. Lineage (GTDB taxonomy): Bacteria > Spirochaetota > Spirochaetia > UBA9216 > UBA9216 > Thalassospirochaeta. The sequence continues at coordinate 1,458 of JAQQAK010000259.1, read as the reverse complement.
TCTGTTAATGACGCACCTAGAGCCATTGAAATATCTTCAATAATTGGAAGCTCAATATCAGCAATTCTTTCCATGTCAGGAACAAAACCCATATCATAATTCACTATTACAGCATCAACTTCTGAAGAAGCCGCTTCAAGTTCATTGATATCAATTAAAGAACTGTCAGGATCTACATCAATTACTCTAATATCAAAACCAGAAGCTTCTGCCGCGTCAAGATAAATATTTGGAGCAAGAGCTGATACAGCTATAACAGATCCCTTTTCTAGCGAAAGTCCATCAAAGGCAGTTTTTAAAGCCCTGAAATATTCTTTAAACGCGAGACCACCATTAAGCTCCAAATAATCTGAAAGATCTTTTACAAACTGTTCTGAAGCTTTACCAAAACCGATACGATCAGAAACCATACAGTTAAGAACTGCATCCATTTCTTTTCGTGTTATCGAGGGCTTAAATACTGATATATTCATTTTTAATTTTAAACCTAATTAAAATCGCCCAGAGCCTGAAGCTCTTTTGGATCAAATAAGCGGCTTATATCCAATATAATGAGATAGCCATCGTCTTCTTTTACAACACCCTGAATATATTCAGTTCCAATTCCGGAAATCATCTGAGGTGGAGGCTGAATATCTGCATGTTCAACAGTTAAAACTCTTGAAACCTTATCAATATAAACACCAATAAATCTGTCATTTATGTTGATAATCATAAAACCACTCAACATCTTGTCTTCTTCGCTAAGTTCAGCTTTCCTAAGATGAAATCTTTTATGCAGGCTTATTACAGGAATTATATTTCCACGAAGATTAAAAATTCCTTCTACATACATAGGCGCATTCGGAATAGTTCGGATTTCCCTAACTTTCTGGATCTCCTTAACATTCATAATATTGATGCCATAGAGCTCTTCACCTAATTGAAAAGAAACAAGCTGTAACTGTTCATCATTACCTGCCATACTGCCTCCTGAATATAATAATTACATTATAATACATTATTACCCAAAAACTTCAATATCATTGTAATAATCTTATTTGATGATTTCAACATAAAAAAAAGTTTAAAGCTATGTTTTCAACACTATTCTTTTTAATATAAAGAAAACACGTCTTAACTATATCATATTAGAGATATTTCCTTCGTCTATTTATAAATATAAAATTGAACAAGTTAAATATTTGAAATAACACCCAACGTCTTTCTGTTTATATTCTGTCTGATATAATATTGATGTAATATCAATATTATCTTATAGTTATCTATAATTAATTTTATCAAAAATTTTAGTAGGCGGACTGTTATGAAAAAAACTATACCATTAATATTTCTAATAATGATTATGTTTACTTATGGATGTACAACGACCTCATCTGTACAAAGAATAGCTTCAGACGAAGTTGTAGATTTAAGCGGCCGCTGGAATGATACTGATTCAAGGATGTCAGCAGAATA
>JAQQAK010000258.1 GCA_028527945.1 Spirochaetaceae bacterium | reverse complement strand
CATGAAACTGATTTTGATTCAGAAAAATAAGCTTCACGAGGGGTTAATTTCATTTCAGGAATTGGCGGCATAATAATATCTTTATCTGCTATTTTCTTTTCACCTCTATAGCGTTTTGATAAAGTTTTTAAAGCAGAAACAAGATTGTCTGCTTCTTCTTCTGTATTAGCAAATGTAATTATAAAAAGAAGATTTCTGCTATCAGCCATTTCAGCATCTATAAAAAACTCGTCATACAATATTTTTTTAAGCTCATAACCGCTGACAGAGAGCCCATCAAGATTAACAATTATTCTTGTAGGATCTTTAGCTGTTATGGCTGCTTGTCCAATAACCTCTTCTTGAGGACAGAATAATCCTGATATACAATTTATACGCTCTCTTAAGCTTTCTGAAAGTTTTACGGCATCAGCCCAAAGCGAAGTACCGTTTTCGATCATATCAGAAGCAGCCATTTCAAGCGAAGTCATTAAAACATATGATGGGCTGGTACTCATAGTGAGTCTTAATGCTGAGTTAAGTTTTCCTCTTTTTATTATTGAAGATTTCAAATGAAGAAAGGAGCTCTGGGTAAGAGCTCCAGCAACCTTGTGTAGGCTCTGGGAACAGGAGTCTGCCCCCTGCTCCAGAGCCGTTTTTGGAAGCAGATTACTAAAATAGCAATGGGCTCCATGGGCCTCGTCCACAAGGACAGGAATACCTTTATTGTGTGAATATTTTGTAAGTTCAGCTATATCACTGCAAAAACCATGATATGTAGGACTAACTGCAAAGACAGCCTTACAATTGGGATGGGTAGAAAGTATATTCTTTACCATGGAAGCAGAAAAACCAGCCTGAAGGCCAATATTGTCTATATATTCAACTGGTGAATATATAGGTCTTGCCCCGCTTAAAATCAACCCGGCCATAACAGATTTATGTGCATTTCTGGGGATGAGGATTTCATCACCTTCTGAAGCACAAGCCATAACCATAGATTGATTACCACAGGTTGTTCCATTTACCAGAAAAAAAGTTTCATCAGCACCAAAAGCTTTAGCAGCAATTCTTTGACTTTCAGCAATAACACCATCAGGATGATGGAGATCATCTGTTAAAGGAGTTTCTGTAACATCCAATTTAAAAACATTATTTCCAGTGAATTCTAAAAGCTCTGGATGTACACCTCTTTCAAACCGATGTCCTGGAATCCTGAAATAGCCCTTGGACGTTGACGCGTATGTTTTTAAAGCATTAAACAGAGGCTTTTTTGTTTTCATTAGAGCCCCCTGTATTCCTCGGCTAAAGCCTCGGCTGTTATAAAACGTACACCTTCTTTTTTTCTTATATATTCAACCAGTTTATCTAACATAGCCATTCTTGCTGGCCGTCCCATTATTTGCGGGTGCATAGTCAAAATAAAACAGGTATCCCTTTCTTCTTTATATAAAGCATCGAATTCTGCTTTCCACATAGATAAAACCGTTTCCGGGTTAAACTGAGGCGGTCCATAGGTAAGGCCATGCATAAAAAATGCCGCGTCATCAAGCATCCATGATACTGGAAGCTCTACCAAATTGGTTTTATTTCCTTTATAAATATGTCTATATGGAACATCAGAATCCATAAAATTACTTGAATATTTAATTTCTGAATTAAGTAACAGATCCATTGTTACATCGCTGAACTCCCAACCTGGAGCGCGGTATCCGGAAGGAGTCCTTCCAAGTAAATCTTTTAGTATTACCATTTCACGATCAAATGCTTCTTTCTCTACATCAGCATTAACACGCCATGGCCATTCATGATTATAATTATGGTGACCAACCTCATGCCCCGCAGATACTATATCTTCACATCGGCTTCGATAATGTTCTATAACCCAGCCTGTAATAAAAAAAGTTGCGGAAAGTTCTCTTTTATTAAGTAAATCCAGAATTCTTGGAATTCCTTCTTTTGGGCCATAAGCCCCCTGGCTAAGCATGACCGGCCCGATCTTGTTCTCTTTGTCACGGCTAGTCCACAATGTTTCTGCATCAATATCAAAAGATAATACAACATTAATCATGAAGAACCTTCTTTATTAAATCTTTATAAAAATCAGCAGCCTTTAAAACCTGCTCAAACTTTATTCGTTCTTTATTGGTATGAGAAAGATTGTAATTTCCTGGCCCAAAGATTAGCGTAGGCATTTTTCCAATACTTACCAAGTGAGAAGCGTCCGTACCTGCTGCTTTACCCGAAATTTCTGGATTTCGGCCAAATTTTGAGTCATAAACATCTATACAATTCTGTATAAATGGATGTTCTACCTCAGTCCAGCATGGTTCATGCCAAAACTCAGGTTTAACAACTATACTGCTGTTCTTTCTATCATTTATATCAGCATCAACACCAACTGTATCTTTTATTAAAGAAAGAATATCTTTTACAGCTTTATCACTTGAATCACCAGGCATTAAACGCCTGTCCAAATAAATAGTACATAAGTCAGGAATAACATTCTCACGGCTTCCGCCTTTTATTCCTACAACAGATAAACTTCCATTCTGTACCTCAAAATATGAATTAGACGGCTCTGTAAAATCCATTTCATTTATTGCGTTAATAATTTTTGCTGCTTTTTCTACAGCATTATCTCCAAGATGAGGCCTTCCTCCATGAGAGGCTTTTCCATAGATATCAATATCGACCATAAGAAGTCCACGGTTTCCCAGACAAAACTCAAGGTTTGTCGGCTCCGCGTTTATAGCAAAATCGCCATTTAGACCATTTGCCAAAAGATATTTGGTTCCCCATTGGCTGTGATATTCTTCATCACCTACTGCTGTAAAAATAATCTCGCCACAAAATGGAGAGCCTTCGTCTTTTATTTCAGAAAGAGCCAAGAGCATTGCAGTTATTCCACCCTTCATGTCTACAGAACCACGTCCCCAGACTTCTCCATCAATAAACTCTCCGCTGAATGGTTGCTTTTCCCAACCTTCTCCAGCAGGGACAGTATCTATATGGCCATTCATTACAAGACATAGAGGTGTATCGTTATTACTTTTTTTAGAGCCCTTTAGCTTTGCGACAACATTTTTAACTCCGGGTTTTCCTTCAACAATATCAAAATTAATACCAGAGCTTTTTAAAAAATTGGTAACTACATTGGTACTATCAGATACATCTCCCGGAGGTGTAACAGATTTTGCTCGTACAAGATTCTGTAACAGATTAAGAGCGATTGTAAAACGTTTATCTCTCATCATTTAGCCCTTTACAGCACCGCCTGTTAAACCACCTATAACCTGTTTCTGGAAAATTGAATAAATGACAAATGCACCCATAGATGCAATAAGAATAGCAGCCATCATAACAGGGTAATTTGTTACGTGTTCTCCTACAAAATCCTTTAATCCAACAGGAAGTGTTTTTAAGTTAGGATTATTTATAAAAACTAATGGAAACAGAAAATCATTCCATACCCAGATCATGTTTATAATTGCGGTTGTAAACATTGCAGGTCTTACAAGAGGAACTGCAATTTTGGTAAAAATAACTGGCTCTGACGCGCCGTCGAACCTTGCGGCCTCTATAACCTCAAATGGCAATGTAAAAAATGTACTGCGCATAATAAATATTGACATAGGCGTATTGAAAGCTACTGTCGGTAAAATTACACCAGTTAAAGTATCAAGTAACGACATTGCCCTTAGAGTCTCTACAAGAGGAACCAAAGAAGCATAAGCTGGAATAGTCATTGTAATAACAAGAAAAAGCTGAATCTTGTTCATCCACTTTTTTAGTTTGAAAATCCACATAGCATAACCTGCTAAAGTAGATATAATTACAGTGAGAAAGACTGATACAGCTGTTACTATAAGAGAATTTATAGTATAGGTACCAAGAGACCCACCGCCCCATGCTTTTTTAAAGTTTTCCCATTGGGGAGCAGCCGGTAATTTCCAAACAGAGGCCATAAATTCTTTATTTGTTTTTAAAGAAGAATATATAAGCCAAATAAAAGGAGCTATAACCATAACAAGTGTTATTGTTACAAGTATTATAGCTATTATAGAGCTTGTATTTTTTTGCTTCATTTTCATGCTAGCTCCTTATTTTTTCTGGATGTTGAATATAAAACAATAAAACCTGCAAGAGCCATTAAAAGCATCTGTACAAAACCGATTGTTGAGGCATACCCCATCTGAAAAGAATTAAATCCCATTTTGTAAAGATAAGTGGAAAGAACCTCAGAACGGTGATTTGGTCCGCCATTTGTAAGTACAAATACAAGTGAAAATGTTTTGAATGAACTTATAACAGCAAGAAGCATTGTAGATCCAATAGATTCACGTATTACAGGAATTACTACATTAAAAAATGTTCTAATCCCTCCAGCGCCGTCTATTTTAGCAGCATCAAAAATATCTTCAGGAACATCCTGTATAGAGTTTACAAAAAGAAGAACATACAAACCAAGATATGTAAAATTCATTGCGTTTATAACAGCAGGAAAGGCAGTAGCAGATTCGCCAAGCCAGCCTATAGCCAGTGATTCAAGCCCAAGGCCTCTTAAAGCCGCGTTTATTAATCCAAAATATGGATTATAGATGAATCCCCATAAAAGACCGATACAAATCTCACTGACAACCATTGGTATCAGGAATATGAAAAGATAAACTTTACTAACCTTATCCATAACCCGGACAAGAACAAAAGCAATTACAAGAGCTATAAATACCTGAAAAATTAAGGCAGATACAGCGACACTGATATTATTTACCAAAGCACGCCAAAAATAGTTGTCAGTAAATAGTCTTTGAAAGTTCTCAAAGCCAATAAAAACTTTAGCTGAAACTCCTGTCCATTTAAAAAATGAAAGAATCCCTGAATATATCAGTGGATATACCATAAAAACTATGAGAAAGATTAAAGCCGGGGCAAGATATGTTAATGCCGTTTGATTCTCTCTCCGCACTCTCTTCTTTTTCATTTGAATTTGTATTGTTGCCACAATTCAATCCTTTAAAAAAAATTAGTAAAACCCTTTTCTATTTTTACTTTACGCATTTAAGATCATGCAAAGTAAAAATAAAAAAGGGTTCCTGTAAAACAGGAACCCTGTAAAATTAATCTGTATTAATTACCAGCTTTCATTGCAGCATCAAGTTGTGCGGCAGCGTCAGCAGGAGTTATATCACCGCTTAATACACCCTGAAGAACAGTATAATATGTTTCAACTGCTGCAGGTGGCATTGCAGTATCATAGAAAGAATCAAGACTTCCTGAGTTTGCCATTACATTAGCGCTGATTCCATAAAGAACCGGTCCGGCATTCTCTTCTGTAGCTGCGTCAAGAGTTGTAACAAGAGTTTTTCTTATTTCAACATATTTTGCAGCAACTTCTTTGCTTGTTATATGCTTTAGAAAAA
>JAQQAK010000257.1 GCA_028527945.1 Spirochaetaceae bacterium | reverse complement strand
GAATGCGTCCTATTCTAATGACCGCAGGAACCACTGTACTTGGATTAATTCCTCTTTGTATTGGAACCACTCAAATTGGTGGTGATGGCCCTCCGTACTTCCCTATGGCACGTGCTATTGTGGGTGGGTTAACCTTCTCCACTGTTGTAACACTTATAGTGCTTCCATCCATCTACATCATTCTAGATGATCTCAAAATTTGGTCAAGTAGAATTGGGTTTCTTTCTAAACCAAAGTAAGAGCAGGTTTGGATTGTATCAGACCACAATAAAAATTTCTATTCCTATTCGAGATTTTAACTTTCATTAAGAGTACATTCATAGCGATTTTGGTTCAGAGTCTACTTGAGTACCAAATTGACTATCGTACAGAGAATATGAATTAGCTTAAGATGAATAGAAAAAAATATAAGGATAAGTTAGAATTTGTTGACGACTTCAGCCTTAAAATAGAAGAGATGGGTCATCCCCGAATTTATGGTCAAATATTAGGTTGGCTAATTGTTTGTGAGCCGCATCATCAGTCTTTCTCCGATTTAATGACAGCTCTAAACATTAGTAAGGCATCAGTAAGTAATACTACAAGAATTTTACTTGAGGCAAAGATTATTGAAAAAGTACGAATTACAGGCGAACGCCAAGTGTATTTCAAACTCAAAAAAAATGCGCTATTAGAGTTTATGGGGAAACAAAATGCCATCTTCTCTGAAATAAAAACAATTCTTGATGATGGACGACAGTTCTTACTTGAAAGCGGAGAAACCGACATTCAGAGAATTGAAAAGGCTCGGCAGTTCTATATTTTTATGGCCGCTGAGTTTCCTTCTCTTTTAGAAAAATTTAATTCAGAATTTGGTGCTTAAGTACGTTCTGCACTTAAGCACATATCACCCTAAATATCACCATTTTCAAGCAAAATAAAACTCATTCCTACAAACGCTAAAGCATTTTAAAATAATAATTAGCACGGTTTAATATATTTTGTTTATTATCTAGTAAACTTTATAAATAAATCGTATTTTTAATAGCTAAATGATAGTGGAATTAATCACTCTATCAACACTGGGAAATTGACCATTAACCTCTTTTAATGCTTTCTCAGTTACAACTTTCTATTGAAATTGCTATTTTTACTGTGTTTGTCTTTTCAGACTTTATTTACACAGTTCTCTTGTACTCAATTAATAATTTTTTGAGTGACCGTGATTTACTTATAAATAATCCGTCAAACACATTGAGTATATTTTAAACGATTTTGTAAGAATCCTAAATACCCCTAGGCCCTATAGACTGACAATCTAATGGGCTTTTTTTTTATCATTAATTCGAATAGATGCCTTTTTAAAAACTTATATTACTTTTTCACTCTCACTCACATTTACAATGGATAAACCGACTAATAAGTACTCCGAACTATTCAAGATAAGAGCAAGCGAAGTCAATGAAGAAGCGACCGCAACAATACCCGCCATTTGCAGTCTTTTTCAAGAAGTTGCTGGCAACCATGCACTAACTTTAAACTTTGATATTACCCAGTTACATGAGCAAAATTTAACATGGGTGCTTCATCGTATGAATATATTGAAGAACCAAACACCCCTTTAAAACATAGCTTCATAGCGGTCTGAGGAATATTAAAACGCGTTGAGAGTTCTTCAAGAGTATAGTGACTATCAGGCTCCTTGGTAATTAACTGTGCAATAGCCTTAACCTTTTCAACCTGTGATTTATAAAAATATGGACGTTTTTGCTCAAAGCTTTCAATATTAAGAGCATCGAGGTACAATAGAAGTTCAAAAACCTTTATACGGTAATAATAATCCTTAATCTCTGCCGGAACTCTATATAATTCTGAGAATATATGCTCTATCTGAGATTCCGCGCGTAATATAAAAGGGTCTGTATCAGGACAATATTTTTCATAAAGCTTCCTCAAGTTAACAGGAAACCCCGGCATTGCCTCAGCAATCGATTTCTCAGCAGTATCCAGAAAAAATGCTATTGTAATTCCACTGTAATGAGAAAGTGGCATTGAAAAACTGGAACAATGCGATTTACGGTTATCAACTCTGAGATCTCCATCACTTATATACGAATAAATTCCATTTGGCAGAGCATGTTCAATCCTTCCTTCACGACAATGATCGATACATAAAACTTCTGTATCAACTCTTAATTGAGAATCACATTTTTCCAAATTAAAATCACTGAAAACAATATATACACCATCAATAATCTGGCGCATAGCCATCTGACCTTTACCGCTTTCAGACTTTAATTTACTAACAAGTTGCCCCTCAGAAACTTTTTCACTCAGGATGTTATCTCCCAGATGAATGTGCTTAAGATCATTTAATGCCATACAATCTTTTATTTCTTCCCCTGATTAGCAACAGCGTTCATCTTTTTGTTTATTTCTTCCTGATCGCCTAGATAATAATGATTAACCGGCTTTAAATTTGAATCAAGTTCATAAACAAGAGGCACTCCTGTAGGAATATTTAATCCCAATATTTCTGATTCAGGAATATCATCTAAATGTTTTACAAGACCACGAAGACTATTGCCGTGAGCAGCAATTAATATTCTTTTTCCCTCAAGTAAATCCGGCGCTATAGTATTTTCCCAATAAGGAACAACACGTTCAATCGTAGTTTTCAAACTCTCATTCAATGGAAGCTCAGATTTAGATAAATTCTTATATTTGGGATCATTCCCCGGATAATGAGGACTATCAATAGTAAGCTCAGGAGGAAGAATATCAAAACTGCGCCTCCAGGTTAAAACCTGCTCTTCACCATACTTTGCTGCAGTATCTGATTTATTTAGTCCCTGAAGAGCACCGTAATGACGCTCATTTAACTGCCATGCTCTCTCAACAGGAATCCACATCATATCCATATTTTCAAGAACAAGCCATAAAGTCTTTATAGCCCTCTTCAAAACTGAAGTATAAGCCTTATCAAAGATAAAGCCTTCTTCTTTCAAGAGCTGTCCTCCAGCAGAGGCCTCTTTTATGCCTTTATCAGATAAAGGAACATCTGCCCAACCGGTAAATTTATTTTCTTTATTCCACTGGCTTTCACCATGTCTTATTAATACAAGTTTAATTTGTTTCATATAACTATATTAGTCAGCTCTATTACACAAGTCAAGTATTACAGTATATCAAAAAAACCTCTGCGCTAAAAAACTATCAAACTTAACATAATTTTTTTGAAATTTACTAAAAGGAAGTTATCTTAGCTTCAATTTATGTTATTTTGCCTATCTTTTTTATGAGTCATTAGTGGAAGCGGGGCTACAAGTACAACATTAATGTGTTGCCCTGATTTCACAACCTTCTACACTTTTAGAGATATAGGCTTAACTTTAATGGATGATAACTATGTAACTTTTATGACAGGTCCAGTTGATTATCTTAATAAACTAAAATGTCAATATATATAAGTATGATGAATACTATGTCATTTTTGGTAGGCATAGAAAATAAACTCGGTTATACCTATATCTGATTACAATGGTTCTACCAGATAAACAATTTCAGTGGTACTTGGTCTTGTAGACAACTCTCTTATTAATTTTGAAGTACACTACAATTTAGGAATCCTTCCAAGCGTAGGTCATGAAATTACTTTAAAAAATATTTAAGTACTAAAGCTATAAACTTCTTCATAAATAAAAAAAGTGTAATTGCCCCTGTAAAAAACTACGTTTTTTATTATCTTTAGAGCCGTTATCAATTTTTTTAATATAATAAAACCATCGATCTTCTAACTTTTTTATGATAATTTATGTGGTAATGAAAGAGAAAATCGGAGAACATTTCTTAAAATTAGATTTACTGTCTTTTGAACAAGCTGAAGAAATTCTCATAGAGCAAAAAACAACATCTCCGCATAAAAAATTCGGAGAAATTGCTCTTGCAAAAGGATATATTTCTAAAGAAGACCTGGAAGAAGCTATTACAGAGCAAGGATAAGCTCCTCACCTACAAAGGCATTATTAAATAATATGCTTTTAGAAAACTCATAATTACTCAAAATCAAAACGAATAAGTTTTACCATATTAAGGGTATCTGAAAACCTCATTCGGAACTTTGTGTCTCTGCTCCAGTTTTTATCAATATCAATTCTACTAAAAAATGGATAATCTGCGCCAACTTTTATTTTAGGAGAGACCTTTGCGGCATATTTCTTGACATTCTTTAGTCCAAAATACATTTCAGCATTTTTATTTCCAGTCTTCCTGACATAGCGGTTAGAAATCTTAAGCCCCTGTTTTGATGTTGCGTCAAAAATTAAACTAGCTCCAGAAAAGTGC
>JAQQAK010000256.1 GCA_028527945.1 Spirochaetaceae bacterium | reverse complement strand
GACTAATCTTGGTATTCCGGTTCCGCCGGGTTTTACAATATCTACAGAAGTCTGTGATATTTTTTATCAGAACGAAAAGCAATACCCTGAAGGGCTCGATAAAGAGTTGAAAGCGACTCTTAACAAGCTTGAAACATTAATGGGTAAGAAACTTGGAGATCCTAAAGATCCTCTTCTTGTTTCTGTTCGTTCTGGTGCTGCCGTTTCCATGCCGGGAATGATGGATACAATTCTTAATCTTGGAATGAACGATGATGCTGTTGAAGGTCTTGCCGGAATTACTGGCAATCCACGTTTTGCATGGGACGCTTACAGAAGATTTATTCAGATGTTCAGTAATGTAGCTCTTGGAATGGATATCAACGTTTTTGAAGACATTCTTGAGGACATGAAAAAGAAAAAGGGTGTTGAACAAGATACAGAACTTGATGCAACAGACCTTGAAAATCTTGTAGAACTTTATAAAGCCGCGTTTAAAAAAGATCAAAACAAGGATTTTCCTCAGAATCCGCTTGTACAGCTTCAGGCTGCAATTGACGCGGTTTTTGGCTCATGGAACAATCCAAAAGCAATAAAGTACAGAGACATAAACGGTATCAAGAACCTTAAGGGTACTGCTGTTAATGTTCAGTGCATGGTATTTGGTAATTTTGGTGATGACTCTGGTACTGGTGTTTGTTTTTCAAGAGATCCTTCTTCAGGAGAAAATTACTTCTATGGAGAGTATCTAATGAATGCTCAGGGTGAGGATGTTGTTGCTGGTATCAGAACTCCTGCCAAACTTTCTCACCTTGCAGAGCAGGATCAGAATATATATGATCAACTTGTTGCTATAAAAGAAAAGCTTGAAAATCATTATCGTGATATGCAGGATATGGAATTTACCATTCAGCAGGGAAAACTTTTTATTCTTCAAACCAGAAATGGAAAAAGAACAGGTGCTTCTGCTGTAAAGGTTGCTGTTGATATGGTAAAAGAAGGCTTGATTTCTAAAGAAGAAGCCATGTTCAGAGTAGATTCAGGTCAGCTTGATCAGCTTTTTCACCCAATGATTGATCCTAAAGAAAAAGCAAAACTTGAACCCCTTGCTAATGGACTTAATGCTTCTCCGGGCGCTGCAAGCGGAAAGATTGTATTTAGTGCTGATGATGCTGAATTATGGGTAGAACGTGGAGAAGGAAAGGTCCTTCTTGTTCGAAAAGAAACTTCACCAGACGATATTGGCGGAATGAATGTTGCTCAGGGAATTCTTACATCAACTGGTGGAATGACTTCTCATGCTGCGGTTGTAGCCAGAGGAATGGGTCGACCATGTGTTGCAGGTTGTAAGGAAGTTGTAATATCAGGCAAGATCATGAAAGTTGGTAACAAAGAGTTTAACGAAGGTGACTGGATTACCATTGACGGTACAACCGGAGAGGTTTATGAAGGTGAGGTTAGAACTATTCCTCCTGAGATGTCAACAGAACTTACTGATTTTCTCAAGTGGGCTGATGATATAAGACTTTCTGACAAGAGAGAAGGCCTTGCTCAACAGGGATTTCTTGTTAGAACCAATGCTGATCAGCCAGAAGACGCTAAACTTGCAAGATCTCTTGGTGCTGAAGGAATTGGTCTTTGCCGAACTGAGCATATGTTTTTTGATGATGGCAAGCTGGAGCATTTTCAGGAAATGATCGTAGCTGATACCAAAGAAGGACGTCAAAAGGCTCTTACGTCAATTGTAGAGCTTCAGAAAGCAGATTTTAAGGGTATCTTTAAAGCTATGAGTGGTCTTCCTGTAACTGTTAGACTTCTTGATCCTCCTCTTCATGAGTTTGTACCTCAGACTGAAGAAGACATAAAAAAGATTGCAAAAATGGCTGGAATTACTCCAGATGAGCTTAAATCCAAGGTAGAAAGTCTGCATGAGCATAATCCTATGCTTGGACATAGAGGATGCCGTCTTGGTGTAACCTATCCAGAAATCTATGATATGCAGGTAGAAGCTATTATAAGCGCTGCTGTAGAAGTTGATTCAGAAGGTGATACTGTTCATCCTGAAATAATGATTCCGCTTATTGGAACCTGGCAGGAACTTAAATTATTAAGAGAGAACGCTGAAAAGGTTATTGCGAAAGTTTTTAAAGAAACCAATAAATCTATTGATTATAAGATTGGAACAATGATTGAAATTCCAAGAGCTGCTATAACAGCTGATGAAGTTGCGCAATATGCTGACTTTTTCTCTTTCGGAACAAACGATCTAACACAGATGACCTTTGGTTTTTCTCGAGATGATGCTGGAGCTTTTCTTCCTTCATATATTTCTCAGGGAATACTTGAAGAAGACCCTACAGCTTCACTTGATCAGTCAGGTGTAGGAAAGCTTGTTTCTATGGCCGCTGATTTGGCCAGAGGAGTTAAGAGCGATCTTAAACTTGGTATTTGTGGTGAACATGGTGGCGATCCTGATTCAATAGATTTTTGTTACAGAACAAATCTGAATTATGTAAGCTGCTCTCCTTTCAGAGTGCCTATTGCAAGACATGCTGCTGCACAGGCTGTATTAAACAATAAATAATACTTTGAAAATATAGCCCTTTCTGAAAATTTTAGTTTTCAGGAAGAGCACCTAAATTATTAGTAAAACCGTCTATTTATAGGCGGTTTTTTTGTTAGTTACAAAATACTGCTGTTTAAATCTAATCTCAGCTTAGGGACGCTTGTCTTAAAATCATAAATTATTAAAGAGGCTCATAGGAATAAACTTCACAATTACTAAAATTGCCTATATTATTAGGAACTTATGTTGATAGAAAACGATTTAATTTTAAAAGCTTATGATATTCTTTTTGACCGCTATGGTCCGCAGGGGTGGTGGCCTCTGAGATCCAGAAAAGAGCCAGATTTAGCGAATCAGGAGAAGTTCGGTTTTAATAAGGGCGGGTATCACCCTGGGAAAGATATAGCTCTTAGTGCTCAGGAACAATTTGAAATAGCCTGCGGGGCAATTTTAACACAGAATACAAACTGGAATAATGCGGCGGCGGCTGTAGACTCTCTAATTAAAAATAATTTGCTTTCTGCGGAGGCTATTTTATCTGTTAAATCTGAGGAGCTTTCTGATATTATTAAAACAAGTGGATATTATAACCAGAAAGCCAAAAAATTGAAGTTTTTATCGGCATTACTAATTGAAAAAGATGGCTGCACCTTGAGTCGTGAAGAACTCCTATCTGTTTGGGGTATTGGTCGTGAAACTGCAGATTCAATTCTTCTTTATTCCTACGGTAAACCATTCTTTATAATTGATTTATATACAAGAAGATTTTTATCCAGAATTAGTGAAAATGATAATATTATGACATCCTCTTATGATGATTTAAGAGAGACAATTGAGGGGGCATATAATTTTTCAGTTAAACAAATGCAGGAATATCACGCGTTAATTGTGATTCATGGAAAAAATCATTGCGCAAAAAAGGCTATTTGTGTCGATTGTCCTTTTGCAAAAGAATGTAAGTATAATTAAAAAAAAGATTGCATTGCCTCTTTCTGTTTACTAAAATTTTTCTATGAGGTGATATCTTGAAATTAATAAAAGAAAAAAAAGCATATATTAAAGAATATCAAGGATTATCAATTTTTAAATTTATGTCTGCTGCCGAAATTATGTATATTGTTGAACAAAGTGATTTAACATTATATTCTGATTCTGAAAAAATTGTTGAGCAGGATGATATTGCGCAGAATATTCTGGTAATAGTTAAAGGCTCTGTTCAGGTTAATGTTGAACAGGAAGGAAAAGAGGTTTATATATGTTCAATAGCTGAAGGTGAAATATTTGGAGAGGCCGGAATGTTTTTGCGGGTTAAACGAACCGCAAATATTATTAGTTTGGAAGAGTCGGTAATTCTAAGTATTCCAAGATCAGCTTTGATGGGCTTTATAAGAGATAATCTTCAATCAGGTAATAAATTCCTTCTTGTTATAATACATAGTCTTCTAAAAAAACTTAGAAGCGCTAATCGTGAACTTGCTTTTGAAAAGGCCTGCGAAACACAGATAGGAGAACTTGATAATATTCTGGAACAACTTTCTACAGCTTAAATGTCTCTCTAAAAATAAAAGAACAATTTTTATTTTTGTTTTGCTTTGTGTTGGGTATATTATACAAGCTCAAACTCTATCTGATACAGAAAATAATATTTTATTAAATCCCATTTGGGAATATGCATCAGGCGGTAAAACTATTGGTGTTCCAGTTGTTTCTGACAAAGTTTATATCTACGCAGAAGATCGTCAGATACATGCTCTTTCTTTTAAAGGTGATGAACAGTGGACATTTTTTCTAAGTGGCCGGCCTGCTGATACTCTTTGTGCCGGCCAAGATGGCAGTCTCTATGCTTCAACCAAGGAAGGTTTATTCTACGCAATCAATAAGCGTGGTAAGAAGATATGGAGTATAAATTTTGATTCTGAACCCTCAGGGGCTCCTTCTATAGCTCCTGACGGAACAATTTATATAGGATTAAAAAACAGAAAATTATGCGCTCTAAGCCATAAAGGAATATTACGCTGGAAGGCAGATTGCCCTTCAGAATTATTAGGTTCTCCTTTTATTGACGGTGGAACGGCTGTATATTTTTACGCTGTTGATGGAAAAATATATAGTTGCAGTCCATGGGGTGATATTCTGTGGACTGTTGATACAGCTTGTCTTGATGGGCGTTTTATGAACGCGGCAATTAAAGATCATGTTCTATATGCTGCTGCTGGTAAAAATCTAATGGCTATTACATCTGATAAAAAGGAGCTGTGGTCTGTATCGTTTTCTTCAAACTGTAGTGGCATTTCTATTTTTGAGAAGGGGCTTTTTCTTGTCTTTGAGAGCGGAAAAACTGCTGCTTATAATTTTTCCGGGGAATTATTGTGGGAAAATGATAAGCAATTTTATAGTTCATATCCAATTTCTGGCGAAAAGTATTTATATATGAATGCTGAAAACGGCCTTTCTTGTATAGATTTCAACGGAAACGAGGTTGGCTTTGGACAAGTTGAAGGTTTATCGTTAACACAGCCAGTTATGGGGAATGAAATTATTGTATGCGGAAGTGAAGAATGGATAGTCTCAGCATTTTATATTACAGATTCAGAAGCCTCTTTATGGTCGCAAAAAGGCGGAGGTGCGTCTCATTCCGGCAAAGCAAGCAAAAAGCGCTGGTATTTTGATGAAGAACAATATAAAGACGATATTAATTATTTATTTTTGAAACAGCAAATAAATGAAGGAACTATTGAAGATAAAAAGGCTGCTGTAGATGAAATTGCTTTAAAGTTGGAAGGCGGGAAGGGGGCTTCCCGTCGAGAAGATTATTTACTCCAGCTGCTATATGAAGTTCTTTCGCAAGGAAGTTTAAGCTTTACTGTACGCGGTAGAACATCGTATAATGATACTCCAAAGGTAAAGATCAAAGCTTCAGATCTTATAGGCCGTTATGGCAATTTTGAATCAGTAGAGATACTTTCGGCAATTCTTGCCGAAGAAGAAGATTATACAGTTTCAATTGCTATAATAAAAGCTTTAGGGCAGCTTGGCACCAATTATAAAGGTATGCCAATGCATGCTATTTACAATAAGGTAGTGAATGATAATTCAAGTACCGCGTATAATAATCTTGCTCTTGCTGTAATTGAAGCTTGTCAAAATATACGAGAATATTGTGGTGATGGTAGTGGTGGTCTTTATTCCGCTACTCTGTTTACAATATATCGAGGTCATTATTCTGCGGCAGTTAGAAAAAAGGCTGTTGAGGCATTAAGGAGACAAATATGAAAAAAGTATCTTATATAATTGCACTAATCAGTATTATGTTTTTTTCAGTGCATACTCTGTTTGCGGATACAGTCTATCTGGATGAGCTAAAAAAAGCTTCAGAAGATACTGAAATAAAGTTCCAAAATTATACAGGGCCTCATAGCCGTATTGATTCTGCTGGGCAAATTAAAGGAATTGGTACGTCTCTTGGGCAGAACGTTGAGAGAGAGCCTTCTGAATTTACATATTTTGGTAAATATCGAATTATACATGCTGTAGATTATTCTGTTAATGAAGGTCTTGATGCTGATATTTTTATTATTGAAAAATCTGCCGGAGTAGATCATATAGATAATTTAAGACGCATGATATCCGGTTTTTTATCTGCAGCATATGAATACGAACCAGAGCAGGCTGATATGCTTGCAAAGTTTATTACTGTTTATAACGCTGTGCATAGAAGTGATATGGATTACTTTGGCGCAACTTATAAGAATGTTGTTACAACTCATCTTGTAAAAGAAAAGGCTGGACTTGCTCTTGAGTATTCAGAATGGGCTGGAAAAACTATGATAGTTATTCCACTTACTCCGCGTGCAGGAGAAGATGTTTTGGCTGATCTTGATACTGATATTTTAACTGATGATAATGTTATTGAACAGCTACAGACAGAAGATGATAAGGCTATAGAGAGCCGGCAGGATATGGTTGAGCTTAAAGACCAGGAAGTGCTTGAAGAACGCGATGATATTGAACAGGAGCGTGCTGAGATCGATAAACAGCAGGATGCCTTGACTGATAAGAAAACTGAATTAAAGGAAGAGGCTGCTTCTCTTGAAGAGAAAAAAAAGAGTGATGATCCTGTAGAGGTTCGTGAGGCTGTAAAACGTAAAAACGAGATTGAAGAAGAAATAAAAGAAGTTGAAAAACAGGAAGATGAGCTTACTGAAAAAGATAAGGCTCTTGATGAAAGGCAACAGAAAGTAGAAGAGCGAGAAGAACAAATTGTTGAAGAGCGTAAGAGTATTGCTGAAGATCAGAATAAAGAAATTAAAAAAGAAAAAGAAGAAGCTGAATCAAAAACAGCAACAACTTCTTCTGAAAAAAAATTAGATTCTAATACAGTTCCATTTTTGAGAATAAGCGGTGATTCTGGAAATTATACCGGACAGCTTTTAAAAGTTGATACAAATTCCGGAAATGTAATAGGACGTTCTGATATAGATACAATACGTTTAAGAGGGTATAGCTACAATAAAGATGAGATATTATCTGTAGCGGGAGATACTGGCGGAACAAGAATTGTAAGTCTTGTTAAGATTGATCCTGAAACATTTGAGGTTATAAATTCTGCTTCTGTAGAAGTATATATTGATTCAGACGTGACTATTTCTGATAATAAGTATTTTGCGGTTATAAAAGATTCTGTGAAATGGAGAATTGGAATATTTGATGAAGATCTTAAGCTTTTATCAAGGTCACAAAAAGATGTTTTTCCTGCCACCGATATAGTCGTTAAGGGTAATTATGTTTATGCTCAATCAGTATCAGGCAATATTATGAAATTAGATATTGAAAAAGATTTCTAATTTTTGGGTTTCAGGAAAGAAAATAATTTTCTCAGAAAGGCTGCAATCTTATTTAAGAGAATTCTTATAGGGCTTGGATTTTGTAATTTTTCAAGTTTTACAAAAGCATCTATAGATTCATCAGGATTAAAGGGCTTTCGGTGAATATTTTCATCAATTTCAATTTCAAGTTCTTGCATTTTTGTAGGGTTATCAAGAATTTTTACAGGTATTGTATCCCATCCCAGTAATTTGGCAGCTTCCAGTCTACGTTCACCTGCAATAAGAATTTTTTTATTGTTTATTACAACAGGGTTCAATAGACCATGCTTTTTAATACTTTCAGATAGTTCTGTTAGATCTCCAAGATCTTTTCTGAGTCTTTTTTTTACTATAATTTCATTAATGCGTATTTGCATGTTTAAAGTATACCTATAGATTTATTAAAATAAAAGTTAAATTAATCAAGGTATGGATTAAATCCACTATCTGCCTGTTCTTCTTCCTTATTTGTTTTTGTCTTATTGTTATTATCATCATTGAGAAAGTCTGGGAGTTCCAGATCCGGAATATCAAAATTATTTGTAGGCAAATCTTCTATAAGAAGATTGTTCTGAAGCCTTTGAAGAAGTTCTTCATCACGTTGCTTTTCAAACTTATGTATATCGCAAGTTTTTTTAGGCTCTGTCCCAGCAAGGAATATTTCTTCTTTTGTGCCTTCGTTGCAATCATTGGTTGGCAAGAGGCCTGATTTTCGACAGACTCTAACTCTTACAAGACCACTATCAGGTTCAGGAAATTGTTTTCTTTCAAGGTCTTTATGAATTTCTTTCATATATAAAGCCCAGTATGGACCTGCGGCTGTTGCACCTGTAAGATCTCTTCCTAAAGAATTTCCCATACGGTCAAAGCCAAACCATACCGCAGTAGTATAATAAGGTGAAAATCCTACAGTCCAGGCAGCTTGCCAGTTTTGGGTTGTTCCAGTTTTTCCTGCCATTGGCATTCCGTCAAAGCCGTGTACAAATCTTCGTCTATTTGCCAGTGTTCCGTACTGTACGGTGCTCTGAAGCATATCTGTCATAATATATGCTACCTGAGGACTCATAATCTGATCATCATATTTATTCTTTTGTTTTTCTCGCAACCGATCTCGTTCAGGTTCCAAAATTATGTTTCCTTCACGATCCTCAACACTTATGATTGCAATTGGCTCAACTTCTTTACCCTGATTGGGGAAAGTTGCAAAAGCTCTTGCCATGTTTATGGGTGCCAAAGCTGTTACACCAAGACCTAAAGTAAAACCACGAGGAAAGTATTCTTCATCATTACGTTTGTCATAAAGTCCTGTCATACGTGAAATACGTTCTATGGCCGCGTCAAAACCAATTCCTTCAAGTACTTGAATAGATGGTACATTCATAGATGTAGCAAGAGCATATCTAAGAAGAACGGAGCCTTCCCAATCTCCTAGATAATTTTGTGGCTCATAAGGGTTTCCACTTTCATCAAAAAATACAACAGGACCGTCATATAGTCTTGTCGCTGGTGTGAACTTTCCAGATGATATTGCAGCGGAATAGTAAAGAGGTTTTATTGAAGAGCCTGGCTGAACTTTTGCGTCAACTGCTCTGTTGTACTGTTTTGTTTTAAAATCACTACCGCCAATCATTGAAAGTATACGGCCAGTGTTATTTTCAAGGGTTATTAATGCGCCTTCAACAGTTGTTTTTTCATTTCTTGTTTTGTTTTTCTTAAAACCTGTTGTTGTTGTGTTATTAAGTTCTGAAAGACCAAACATTGAAGACAACATATAAAGGGTAGGGTTTACAGAATCAAAATATGTACTTGTTGCGACACTTTTCTGTTTAGAGCCAGAAACTCTGATGTCTTTTAAATTAAAGGTTAAAGACAAGAGGTTTACAAGATCTATATAATTATCATTAACATTATTATAACGTCTTTTGGTGTAGGCTTGATATTTCTGATTTATTTCACGAAAAGCCTTGTCCATAATTTTTTGAGCAGAATCCTGAATATCCAAATCAAGTGTTGTATGAACAACATAGCCGTCTTTGTTAACATCTACAGCACCAAAAAGCATATCGTTAAGCTGGAGTCTTACATATTCGCTAAAATATGGAGCCCTGCTGTCATTTCCGGTATAAGCACTGGCTATATTAGAACGGCTGTAATCATAGTTATCCCAGTACTCGTTAAAGGAATAGTCCGCATCTTCTCTTGTACAATAGCCAAGCTCTACCATAGCATCCAGAACATCGATCTGACGTGAACGAGCTTCTTCAGGGTGATTAATAGGGGAATATTTGGCAGGAGACGCAAGCTGTATAACAAGAATTGCTGATTCGGCAAGTGTTATTTCTCTGGCTGAATGACCAAAATAGAACTGAGACGCTGATTCTACTCCGTAGTTACCATGTCCAAAATAAACCTCGTTTAGGTATATTTCAAGAATTTCATTTTTAGTGAGTGCTTTTTCAATTTGAAAAGCATACCAAACTTCTTTAATTTTTCTCATAACAGAAATTACAGATCTGTCAGCATAATGTGCTCCGGCTACCTGCATGGTTAATGTACTAAAGCCAGAAAAATAATTACCTGCAACAATATTATAAAGAGATCTGAAAAATTGTTTAAAACTCAGTCCGTTATGATGAAAAAAGTCAGCATCCTCACGGCTGACCAACGCAAATATTAAATGCTTGGGCAGTTCTTCTACAGGGACAATTTCACGCTTTTCATCTGAAAACAACTCAGTAATCAAATTACCGTTTCGATCCAGTATTTGAGTTGGTAAAGCAGGCTCATAATCTTGTAGATCTGCTCTAATATCAATATTCCTGATTGCGCTGAGAGTCTTACCGAGAATTACCCCAAGGGCTACAGCTAAAATGATGCATAAGATCAATATGATCTTAATTTTTTGGAGCTTCTTTTTGTCGGAAACCATAAGGCTTACACTATGTCCAAGCAGGAGTTTTGTCAAGCTGTAGATTGAAATTTGAGCCTGTATGAGAGATTAAAAAAAGACCGGGTTACAGTGTAACCCGGCCGGAGTATGTCGGGGAATATAGTAAACTGGGAGGGGAACTATATGCCCCCGACACATTTATTATCGACTTTACTTGGTAAAAATTTAGTTCTCTTCTACTAAAATATCAAGAAATAATGAAATTTTACAGTCTTTACCTGGCGAAACAGTGAAGTTTTTGCTTATTTTATAATCTCCTATCATAAAAAGCACTGTATGGTCTCCTGGAGGTATCTTCATTGCCTTGTTTGGCTGAAATTCTACCTTGTTACTGTCAATATAAATAGTTGTGTTTTCAGGAGCATCAAGTGTTATGAAACTTTCAAGATTATCAAGTGTTAGTTCAACTTCAGAAGTGGAGGCAGGTGTTATTGTGAATGTTTTGTTTGAACTTAACCCACCTTCAATTTCAGCTGAAACGCTATGCCTTCCGGAAGAAAGAGTTTTTTCTGTGGATGTTCCATCCATTTTAATACTTTTGCCGTCAATGCTGACTTTTAAATTATTAGCATCAAGGTCTTCCGGAATAGATATATTAAGTTTTAGTTTTCCATTTTCTTTGTATAGAGGATAAACTTGAACTGTAAAATCTGAATTATAAAGACTTGATGGAATTCCTTTCATCATGGGCTCAACGGCAATCATTAATGGAGTATCCTTGTATGTGACAATATTATCCAATACTTCTGTGTATGGGCTTACATTTTTTTCTAAATGTTCACCATACGGAATTTGGATATAAAACTTGGACGCTTCCGGAAGGAAAACTGTCTGGTATTTATCTCCAAAATAAGTTCCAGTACCAGTAGATATTGCTGTACCTATTTGTTTGAATATTTCAAACGAAAGGCTTCCACTGTAACTTCGGATAGATGATGGTACTTTTATTTCTATTTCAAAACCTTTTATGAGAGAAGAGTCTCTATCTATTGAAATAGCAAATAAATCTTCAATTCCCATTGTAAATACGTAATCATCAGATTTTGTAGAATCTGATAAAATAACATTTTTTACAACATTTCCACGAATATTATCTGCCATTAAAAGGCCTGGAGATAATATTAGTAATACAACAAATAATAAATATAACGCTTTTTTCATTTAATTAAGTCCCGGTGCCAATAGTGATGGATCCCTGCAATCCCCATTACGTCTTATTTCAAAATGTAAATGCGGGCCGGTTGACATACCTGTGCTACCAACTTTGCCTATAATAATAGACGAATTTACTTTATCATTCAACTCAACTAAAGTTTTTTTTAGGTGAGCATAGAATGTACTATATCCCCCTGAATGTTTTATTTCAATATAATTACCAAAAGTAGAATTTGACCCTTCATCTATAACAATGCCTTCTCTGGCCGCGTGAACAGCTGTTCCTTCTGGTGCTGCAATATCAATTCCATTATGAAAAAGTGGATGTCCAGTAAAAGGGCTGTTTCGCATACCATAACCTGATGTTACTACTCCTTGCGGAAGAGGGTTTGCAAAAAGGATGTTTAAAAAATATGCTCTTTCAACATTATGATATGATTCTGCAGGTAAGAAATAAAATTCAGTTCCATTTATTTTTATATGTTTAGCATTTTCGATTAAAGAGCTTCTCCATGAAAGTTCAATATATTCAAGATCTGATTCTGGTTTTACGGGCAGAAAAAGTCCTGTCTGGCTTGGTAATAACAGAACTTTTTTGTTTAAATTATCAGAAGCATTATTGATTCTGTTTAAGGAAGCAATAGTATCATATGGCACTCCAGCCTGAGATGCTATTGAAAAGATATTAAGATCTTCATTGCATGTATAGGAGTAGAACATAAGCGGAGGAAGTTCTTTGTTAGAACTGTCAGCTTTGTAAAAAAAGCCTATATCTTCCTGGAGTTGTCTATAGTTTAGATCTGAATAATTTAACATCTCTATAACAGGAAAAAGTGAATCTTTATTTTTTTCCGCAAAAATAGATGTTGTAGAAAATGCTGAAAAAATTATAAGAAATACCATTGTTAATTTTAATTCACTAAAATAGTTCATAAATTATAAATAATTTAACAATAAAAAATGTATCGGTCTATAGAAGAGTATAAAGTTTTCTTTATGTAAGAAAAATAGAGATTAATGTATTAATGTCGTTGACACCAGATTTACTGAGAATTAAAATCTATGAGAAGTGTAACTTTAAATGACGGCTTATAAATAATTAAAAGATGCTGGGCTGGAAGGACTCATTGAATAGTCTGTTACTTGCAGTTGATATGCTGTTTTTTACTACAATTTTTTTTATAGGAGGAATGATAAAAAGTCTCCATGATTTTTTATCACCTTTTAATTGCTATGCAATTAAGATTCTCGCCTTCCTTGGTGAGAATCTAACGCAAAGTTTTTTATAGGAGATGTAATGCCTAAACCGCTTAGATATCAATCTAACTCTATTGTGTATTTTAAAGGAGATGCCAGTGATTATATTTATATCTTAAAGAGCGGTTCTGTTATTTTAAGATATAATGATATAGAAACAGGTCAGGAGCTTCAGGATATTATTGCCAAGGGAGAATTTTTTGGTGTTAACTCAGCGCTTGGAAAGTTCCCTCGAGAGGATACTGCCTTTGTCGCAAAAGATGCTGAGATGATTCAGTTTACTGTGCCGGAATTTGAAGTTTTGGTTATGAAAAATACTAGAATAATAATGAAGATGCTGAAGGTTTTTTCAAATCAACTACGGCGCATTCATAAGCAAGTAAGTAATCTGATGTCTGAGAAATATGAGCAGGGGCCAGAGGAAGGTTTGTATAAAATTGGCACCTACTATCATAAGTGCGGTAAATATGTTCAAGCTGTTTATGCTTATCGACGTTATTTGACTTATTACCCCTCCGGTAAGTTTGCGCAGATAGCTACCGCGAGTTTGGTTAAAGTAGAGAAATATGCACAGAGTACTAATTCTCAAACTTATGCTGCTCCGTCTGCTGTGCCTATTCAGCACGAAAGCTCAGCAACTTCAAATCCTGGTACAGATACTTCTAAGGGCTCAAAAGAATATTATGATGGAATGAACTTATTTACTCAGGGAAAGTATGAAGAGGCTTTAAAAGTTTTTAAAAGTGCTATTTCATCTGGGGGTAGTTCCGAGTTTGCTTTGAAAGCGTATTTCGAAATTGGACGGTGTTTATTCTCTATGAAAAAATATGAGTTTTGTGTAAAACATTTTTCAGGTATGATAAATAAATATCCTAAACATCCTGATATGCTTGAAGCGTTATTATTTATTGGGAAATCATATAAAATGAGCGAACAGCCTGAGAAGGCTAAAAGTTTTCTTAACAAGGTTATTTCAATGGCTTCAGAAGATACCGCAGTTTACGAAAAAGCAAGTAAAGAACTTGCTTTGTTGAAAGGATGATTTAATGTCGTTAGATTTATCTGTTTTTGAACGTTTTGCAAAGATATATCAGAAAAATGATATTATTTTTTGTGAATATGAACCGGGAGATACATTTTATCTTATTCAATCCGGCCGAGTAGAAATAAACAAAATTATTGATAATATTGAGAAAACTATAGATATTCTTAATCCTGGTGAGATTTTTGGTGAAATGGCTATTTTAGAAGG
The DNA here is from genome assembly GCA_028527945.1 of Spirochaetaceae bacterium. Taxonomy (GTDB): domain Bacteria; phylum Spirochaetota; class Spirochaetia; order UBA9216; family UBA9216; genus Thalassospirochaeta. The sequence goes on along the minus strand of JAQQAK010000256.1, from coordinate 1,783 downwards.
TGCCCCGCGTTCTGCTTCTGCTATAGCCCATGATCAGGTTAAAGTTCTTGAGTTTAACCGTGAGAATTTTGAAGTTTTGATGATGGGAAATCCTCAAATAGCTTTGAAACTATTAAAACTTTTTACTAAACGTATATACGCTCAGAAAAGACGTTTTATGATTCTTACACTTGATGATGAGCAGGCAAAGGTTGCTGATGTTTTTCTGATGCTTACAGAAACAAGTGTGGTAGAAGCTCCTACAGATGAAATTAGAGAGTTTACAACAACTGTAGATGATGTTGCTCATTGGGCTGGAATGTCTCCTGCCAAGTGCCGGGCTGTCCTTAATCATTTTATGGCACAGAATAGGGTTGAAATATATAAAAATAAGATTGTTGTAAAAAATATCAGTGACTTTGAAAGGTTTGTTAACTCCAGAAGAAATAAATAATGACATTAGATAATGATACTAACAAAAAATTACTCCTTCATGTGTGCTGTGGTCCTTGTGCGACATCTTCTATAGAACGCTTATTGGAAGATGGGTGGGAAGTAGATCTTTTCTATTGTAACTCTAATATTTCACCTAAAACAGAATGGGATAAAAGACTTGAGGGCGTAGATAAGGTTGCTTCATATTTTAACCTTAAATGGTTCTCTGATGAATATACTCATTCTATTTGGCTTGATTCTGTAAAAGGTTATGAAAATGAACCCGAGAAGGGCTCTCGTTGTTCTGTATGTTTTGATTTTAGTTTTAAGAGGGCTTCAGAAGCCGCTTTAAAAGGTTATTATCAAGGTTTTTCAACAACTTTAACAGTTAGTCCCCATAAAAATAGCAAAATTATCTTTGATCTTGCTAATGGATATGGGAATTTCATTGAATATAATTTCAAAAAAAGAGATGGATATAAAAGAAGTCTTGAGCTGTCTAATAAATTGGGGCTTTACAGGCAAAACTATTGCGGTTGTGAGTTTTCAATAAGGTAGGGCTATCAAAAACATAAATGCATAATGTATAGCTGCTCCTGCTAAAACAAATAAATGCCAAATTTCATGAAACCCAAATTTGCCCGGAATTGGATTAGGTTTTTCTATATAGAAAATTACTGCTCCGATAGAATATATTATTCCTCCGACAAGAAGGTATAAAAAACCTGTTATACCTATAAGCGGTATAATATGAACTATCAGGACAATTCCAACCCATCCCATACAGACATAAAGTGTATTTGTGAACCATTTGGGAACTGTTGGGAAAACTGCTTTTATAGCTATACCTGCTCCTGCAAGAAGCCATATCACGCCAAAAACACTCCAGCCCCAGGCATCACGGCTAAAGATTAGGCATAAAGGAGTATAGGTTCCGGCAATAAGAACGAAGATTGACAAATAATCGAATAATCTAAAAAATCCGTTAAGCTTTTCGCTTCCATCTATTCCGTGATGCATTGAGCTCGCTAAAAAAAGGACAATGAGAGATGCTCCATAAATTGAGAAACTTATAATTCCCCAGATATTATTCTGGCTTGATGAAAGCGTGATAAGGAGAACAGTTCCCAGAATAGAGAAGATTGTTCCAGTTGTATGAGTAATTGTATTAATTATTTCATCTGTAACATGTCGACTTCCGTCTTTGCTTAATTGTTCCATGGAAAGATAGTATTTTATACGTCATCTTTTTTCAAGGAAGTTGACTACTTCTTTTTCAACAAAAGCAGGAGTTGATGCGGATGATACTACTAATGCTGTTTTATAGTTTGAAAAATCTATATCAAGTGTTTCAAGTTCTGCTTTATCC
>JAQQAK010000255.1 GCA_028527945.1 Spirochaetaceae bacterium | reverse complement strand
TAACTGGGCTTGTTTTCGTTGATCAATATAATTCACAAAGCTTAGTTGTGTTTTCCTGATCTTCCATAATCAATTTCAAGTTTTCAGGAATATGTATAGGAATAAGTCTACTTTTTGGAATAAGAAGTCTTATCGAACTGGTTGTAGGAAATGGTGCTTCTGAATTTGTTTCTACATAATCATAAGCATCTTTAACAACCTTATTGATATAATTGTAATTATAAATTCTTTCAATTTTTCCATTTTTATAAGCAAGTTTAATAGTTCCATTTGCTTCAAATTCTTTCAGTTTCTTGGTAACTATTTCTATCTTATTTTTTAGAAATACTTCATAAGTACCTTTCTCATCACTTGTTATCAGATAATTAATGTAATCTAACAATTCATTAAAAGAAGCGTCCAGTTTTTTATTCTGTCTTGAAAATTTGTTTAAGGTTTCCAGCATCAAAATATCAATGTTCATTACTGTAAATCCTAATCTGCTACAGTCTATTTGTCAACGAAGATATGTCACTCCTTTAAAAAAGTAATTCTTTTGCTTGCTATAAACTGCAAATAACCTTTAAAATAGTAATCATGAATAATTTAATATGGTACTATCCTAAAACAAAATCTGAATGTATAAAATATTTTAATGACGGCTTTCGCCCTCATGGTGGCGGAACATTTCTTGTAAAAACTTCTTTAAATATAAAAGGACTATTTAATCTATCTGATATAGATGAATTTAAAATTTTGTCTAATGATGGAAATCATTTTAATATTGGTTCTGCGATTACTTTCTCAGACGCAGGAAGTTGGTTAAACCTTGTTTCACCTGATAATTATCTAAGTAAAGCTTTATTAAACGCAGCCTCTACTCCTCTTAGAAATAGAATAACAATTGGAGGAAGTTTATGTTCTCTTCCCAAATGGTCTGATATTGCGGCGCCATTACTTTGTGCCAATGCAATTATTCAGACAGCTGAATCAGATAAAGAAATTTCTTTAGAAGAATATTTTTATGATAGAAAAATTAGAAAAAATACTCTTGTTTCTTCTATTAAAATACCTGTTTCAAACTTAAATGGAACTTATTATCGTTTTACATTAACAGGTTTTGATTATCAGATTTTTTCAGTCGCAGTCTCCGAGTCTAATTCTATTTTAAGATGTGCTGTTAACGGTAATAAAAATGGGCCATCACTTTTTACAGGTACATCTACAGAAATATTAAATGAAACAGAGCAAAAACTTATTTTTTCTCCAGAGAGAGGATTTTCTTCAGAGTACATTAAAAATAGAGCTCTAACTGAAATAAAAAAACTTGTAAAAATAGCAGGAGCTTAATATGTCTGAATTGTTATCAATAAACTTTATAATAAATGGTGAAAAAAAAGAATTTAAATTTAGTGGATCTCAAACACTCCTTCATGTTCTTAGAGAAAACGGTTATACCGAAGTCCACAATGGTTGCGAAACAGGAGACTGTGGTTCATGTGTCATTATTCTAAATGGAAAAACTGTCAACTCATGTATGGTTCTTGCCGCAAGCGCTAAAGATTCTGAAATTATTACAGTTAAAGCACTTGGAGATATTCATAATCCGCATCCTATACAAAAAGCATTTGCTGAAAGTGGCGCGGTTCAATGTGGATTCTGTACACCAGGGCAAATTTTAAGTGCCTATACTTTGCTTCTTGATAATCCCGAGCCTACAGACGATGAAATTAAAAAGGCTCTTGATGGAAATATATGCCGTTGTACCGGTTATAAAAAAATTATTGAGGCTGTAAAACTTGCAGGCCAATTGATGAGAGAGGCTTCAAATGAAAAATAAGTTTAAATCTACAGGTATTTCTGAACATAAATTTGACGCGCTTGCATTAGCCTGTGGTAACGAAAAATTCACTGATGACTTTTATACACAAAAACCTCTTTACGTTTCTTTTAAATATTCAGATGTACCAAATGGTATTATAAAAAATATTGATATTTCTGAAGCCGAAGCTTTGGAAGGTGTAAAAACTGTTCTATATTATAACAATACTCCAGAAAAACTTTATACAACTGCCGGACAAGGTTTTCCTGAGCCTTCACCATATGATCTTCGAATGTTTGATAAAAAAGTACGTTATGTCGGAGACCGTATAGCAGCAGTAGCTGCTGAAACAAAAGAAATTGCAGATCAGGCAGTAAAACTAATAAAAGTTGAAATAGAAGAAAAAGAGCCTCTTTTTAATGTTGAAAAAGCAATGGATGAAGACGCTCCTATTATTCATTCTGATAACGAATACCCGGCCATTCCAGTTCCCTATATTCCTGAAAAAAATATTGCGGCAGAAATTAATACAGGTTTTGGAAATCTTGATGAGGGTTTTTCAGAAGCAGATATAATATTGGAAGACAGTTTTTCAATGCAGTACGCGTCTCACTGCGCTACAGAACCTCATGCTGTTTCAACATATTTTGATGAAAGAGGCAGACTTATTATTATAACAACAACACAGGTTCCATTTCATGTTCGTCGAATTGTAAGTACAGTTTGTGGAATTGAATTAAAAAATATCAGAGTTATAAAACCCAGAATAGGCGGCGGCTTTGGAGGAAAGCAGGAAGTTTTTCTTGAACCTGTTGCAGCTTTAATTTCTTGGAGGCTTAAACGCTCTGTAAAGATTGTACTTAGCCGTAAAGAAGTATTCATAAGCGCAAGAACCCGTCACGCGATGAGAAGTCATATAAAAATGGGTGTAAAAAAGGACGGAACAATAACCGCACTTGATGTAGATGATTTAATGAACGCTGGAGCTTACGGGCCCCATGCGCTTACTGTTTTATCTAATGCTGGAGCAAAAGTTCTTCCACTTTTTAATAAAATTGAAAATTTAAGATTTGTCGGCCGTACTGTTTATACAAATTTGCCAGTTGGCGGCGCTTACCGTGGATACGGCGCTACTCAGGGATACTTTGCAATGAATCAGATGATTGATGATGCCGCAAGATTTGCGGAAGAAGATTTTTGTGATTATGTAAAAAAATGGCATATAAAATCCGGTGAAACATCAAAAGTTTTTGAAGCTCTTGGTGAAGGCAAAGAAGGTGTCAGTCAAATTATCACATCCTGCGGTCTAACTGACTGTATTAATA
>JAQQAK010000254.1 GCA_028527945.1 Spirochaetaceae bacterium | reverse complement strand
TATTGAATCCCAGTTTTTTAAGTTTTTTCTTTTCAACAGAACTGCCGTCTCCTGAAAACAATAGCTGGGTGGCAATCACCCCTAGTTTTTTGCCAGAAACAGGTGACAATTTATTTATAAAATCATGCATTATATCTGGAAGATCAGAACCATAAATCGGATAGCCTATAATAGTTATATCAGATTCCTTAATTATTCCATTGGCGCTATCTGTGGTAATCTTTTCAATCGAATAAGCCTTCGTGTCACAGTTCAATTCTGTAAGGTAGTTACAAAGTTTGTCCATGGCATATTTGGTGTTTCCGGTTCCTGAAAAATAGAAAATGGCAATTTTATTCATTTTTGTGTCTCCTTTAAGTATTTCTTTGCTATGTGTTTTATTGATATCCATGATGCATAATAAGTTTTTGTATCTTTTGTAATGTTAATCTGAATGGATAGACCATCAAGGGTTGCAATAATTAATCTGGCTGTATCAATAGTATATGAGGGTTTTATATCAAGATTTTTCAGGATAGCTTCCAGCTCTTTTATTGTCTGGTTTAAAAAGTTATTAAAGACTTCTGCGTAGCTTTTAGAAAATAAGCTGGCATGATAAAAGGCAAAGAATACTCTGCTTGTTTTCTGATATTCCTGATCATTATTGAAAAGCATTGCTTCAATAATATCCAGAAACTCATCTATAGAAGAAATTGCTTCGTTCTGCATTATGCCAAGCATACGTTCAGTTATGGTATTCAGAACCTTAAGCCTTATATCATCAACCGAACTAAAATGGTGAAAGATGCTGCTTTTTGAGATGCCTGCTCTCCGAGCTATGTTTCCGGCAGACACTCCATCAATACCGCTTTCTGAAATAATATCTATGGCTGACTCGATAATAGTACTTGAGGTTTCTTTTCCCTTGATTACTCTTTTATCGTTATTCATGTTTTAAATATAAAACATGTCGACCGATCGGTCAATATAGATGGTGAGGGAGCATCCCTCTTTTTTACTATCAGTGGCAGCACAACATAAATTCCTAATATAAGTACAGCCGTGGGATGAATTATTTTTGCCGTCTAAAAGGAGCTCACAAAAATGTGGAGGGGATGTGAACAAGGGGAAGTATTCACCATTAATTGAAAAATCACCCCAAAAGGGTGATGAGTAATATTGATCCTACTATTATGCTTTAAGCACTTGAACTTATTTGGAGGATTTACAATGAAAATATATAATCTGTTTTTTTGTATAATATTTTTTACTATTTTTTTGATTTCCGGTTGCTCTTTTTCGTCAGATGATAAAACAGTGCTTGGTTCTCAATATATCCCTGATAGTTATGACTACACATTTGATGAGGAAAACGCGTTTTATGTCAGTCTTTCCTCCGGCAGTGATGATAATGACGGTACCTCCAGCGCTCCATTTGCAACAGTACTGAAAGCATTGAATACAGCCGAAGGCGGAGAAGTCATCTATGTGGGAGACGGTGATTACGGAGATCTCAGATTTGGTGCTGGAGAAAAATCGTACAAGGGGCATTATCCTCCGATTGATGAAGTCTTTACTGAATGGGTAACCCTACTTCCTTGGGGAGATTCCTCTCCATCCTTTGACGCTGTAACCATAGGAACGATTGCTGCATCAGCCGATGATAATACATCTATGTCTTTCTCAACGAAGGGCAATAGTGACCTTCGCCTCCGTATTGACGGATTTACCATGAATGATGGGTTAACTATTATGGGTAGCCGGTATGTCGATATTCGTAACTGCAATATAAATAAATCCTCGTATTACAACGGATGGACGACAGAGACGGAACGCTACGAGTGTGTTACCGACTGTCCTGCTACCTTTGTTATGAATGGCCGATATATCATCATGCTGAATAATGATATCAGTGAAGCGGGAGTCGGGTTGTGGATGATGTCTCATGATTTCGTATTTAAGGGAAATGATGTGCATAATCTCATGCATGACGGGATTCAGTATCATGGAGGAGAAAATTTATTAATAGAAGGAAATATTATTCATGATCTTGATGATGGTTGTTCTTCCGGGGATTATGATATGCATGTGGACGGTATGCATATTTCCAAGGTATCCGGAGGTGGTAAGTACGCGACAGAACTCAACGATTTAACAATCAGAAACAACCTGATTTACCACTGCGAATGCATGGGCATTATGCTTCAATGGAGCTCTACCACTTCCTGCAGTAATTTTCTTTGGGAAAATAATATCTTCGGGCCCTCCGGCGGAACCCTTGTTCACTTTGGGGCAGGTGTGGCAGACCATTTCGTTGTTAGACATAACACAGTTGTTTATACGCCAAACGACATGTGGACCAGTGATCAGGGCCGGACATTCGGAACCACTGAAGATCATGAATTCGACGATCCAACCAGCTGGGCCTATAAGTTTCTGGTGTATTCCATGACAGGTAATGATCACTACAGGATTTATAACAATATCCTCACCACATCAAGGACTCTCTCGAATTCCTCCGATTCGGAAAAACAATACGCCGGATATCTTGGCGGCAATATTTTTTATAATCTAACAGATAATTCAGAGCTTGATGATGAGCAGGGGATCATTACAACAACACTTCCCTATGAAGAGGTAAGCGGTGATATTCAGGACGTTATCGACAACGGCAAAATCCCCGGAGCCCTTTATTCTGGAAGCGCGGCTGTTGATGCCGGTACTATAGACAGTACTATAGATGCCTGTACAGAAGATTTTAGAGGAAATACCAGAGATTCCAATGTTGATATTGGAGCCTATGAATTGTAGAGAGTAAGATACTCTATCTAAAATAAGAATTAAAACTGCTGCAGCCAGAAAGAAGCATATCCATCCAATGGACTTGATTTTTTCTGGCTGTGTCGTGGTTTTTATATTGATTGTCTGTAGGCCGCGATGGAAGTTTTTTTTAGCTCAATTATGAGCCTCTTATAATAAAGGGGGTTATATATTAGGAAGCGACTACAAAAAATAATTTGTAGCCGCTTGCCTTTAAAGTTAAATTAATTATTCCGGTTTAAGATCTGTCAAATAAGGCATTCCGCTGTTGATTGTTTTTGAGCTGTCAATAGACCATACCGGGGAATCTGAGGTGAAGTCAAAATTGGTGAATTCGTCAGAATCGGTTAGTGTTATTGATGTTGCGTAATTATCTGACTCCCCAGCAAAATTATTTCCGGAGTTGTAGAAACAGTTTTTAACATTTAAAGTACTGGATGATTTACTTCCTATAAAACCTCCGTAGTTGCTTGAGCCGCTTACACCACCCGCAGAATAACATCTTGTGACTGCGCCAGCTATCTGCCCCTCAAAGCCGCCTACATAGCTATCTCCAGTTACCGTACCTGTTGCGTAGCAGTCTACGGCACCAAAAAGCCTTCCACCAAATCCTCCGACATAAGAACTTCCGGTAACTGTAACATCGGCATAGCATTTTTTGGGATCATCATCCGTATACCAATCATAACCTATCAATCCGCCGACATAGGTGCATCCTGGAGCATCTATTGTGCCAGATGCTCCACAGTAGCTGATTATTCCATCATCACTGTTGCCAACAAGAGACCCAACATTAGACAGGTTTGTATCTGAATCTATAGTTATATTCAGATCATCAAGTATAACCCCGAAGATTTCGCTGTTCTCTGTTAGCTTTGCAATAAAGCCTACATTACTAGTTAGAGTTGAGGAACCTGATTCGGCTGTAGATGAATCAATTGATAGATTCGATATGGTGTGTCCGTTTCCGGCCAAAACTCCCGAAAAGCTTGAAACCGGTTCCCAGTAGCCGGAGATAGCATCGAGATCAAGGTCTTCTTCAATCAGATAATATCCCTCTGTTGTTAACAGGCTGTCCAGGTCTGAAACATTAGAACTGTTAACATAGGTCACACTCAATGACGAAGACAGTGCGGCAGAGTTTGGCACATAAACCTTTACAGATGTTCCATCAGATTCATTTTCGGAGGTATCGACGGTCTTGAACACTAGTGTTGAATAGCTTGAGAAGGATTGTCCTGAAATATTGACTTCATTGGTCCCCTTTTCAATCTCTCTGCTGTATTGATCGGTTGACGAGTATACCGTGTAATAATAGACTTTGACCATTGAGAAATCACTGTCAGATGGAGCAGTCCAGCTGAAGCTCAATACTCCGTAACCATTCTTACTAACCTCAGTAAGCGTTAAATCTGTTATCTCCGCTGGTGCGGTTGTGTCTTCTGTCTCAGTGTCAGAACTGCTGCCATCAGAACTACTGTCAGAACTGTCGGTAATTGTATAATCACTGGACCATTCTTCGTCTATTGTCCCATCACCGTCAGTATCAATCCCATCAGCTTCTCCATCTCCATCAGAGTCAATTGCTGTTCCGTCAGAGGTTCCGTCACCGTCTGTATCTACTGAGCCAAGTGATGTCCCGCTTGCTCCAATGACTGTGTCTCCTAAGTCTGACTGGCATGATAAAAATAAGCTGCCAGTTACCATTATAATTAGTAGTGCTGCTGTAATCTTTTTCATTGTATTCTCCATTTAAACAGATACCCTCTACTGAAGGTCTGGGTATTCGTTACCGTCATCAATTGTCCAGATAGAATCAAAGTCCCAGCCGGCATCAGTGAAGGTTGATTTTGTTTTAAATTGAGTCTCTGTTAAGGTTGTAACTCCTGAGGCTGTGTTTGTATCCATAGCAAAGCAATTAGATGCTGTTACAGAAGAGCCTTCAGTATAAAAACCTTCTCCTCCATCGTTATAATCTCCAGATATAGTCCCTGAGGCGTAACAGTTTGTCGCAGAAAGGGTTCCGCCAGCCTTTCCAAAAAATCCTCCCATTATATAAGCAATTCCACTAACGCTGGAGACATCACCTTGAGAATAGCAGTTTTTATAAGTGGATGTATCTGTAGTTATTCCAACAAGGCCGCCGGCGTATTTTGCGTACTCCTGCAAAGACACCTCTCCGGTAGCAAAGCTCTTATTTATAACAGCTCCCTCGGCATAACCTATAAGTCCACCCACCGCGCCATATTCGCTCTTGTTACCTTTTGCTGCTCCTCCAGTTACGCTTCCTTCAGCAGAACAGCCTGTAATTTCTACTCCCTCATATTGGCAATACCCAATTAAACCCCCAACCATATAACCGTATGTGCTTATAGAAACATTGGAATGGCAGTTTGTAATAGTACTGGCCACAGCCGAGTCTCCGCCAGGGGTGCTTCCTCCATAGGCCAATCCGGCCAGACCTCCGATATATTTATCTGTCTTATTAATATTGACAGTAGTGCCGTCTGTATCAGGCAATGTAATGCTGCCTGTTATTGTAAGGTCCTTTACAACCGCTCCCCATGATAGCGTTCTAAAAAGACCATATCGTTCAAGGCTTGAATTGGATGTGGTAATAACCATGTTTGAAATAGTATGGTCGTTGCCGTCAAAGCTTCCGGATATATATGAAATTGGACTCCATTCAGAATAGCCGCTTGCTGTTAGATCAATATCTGCTGTCAGCTTATAATAGCTGCTGGTTGTCCAGTCCTCATAGCCGGTGGATTCAGCGCCAACATTTGCCAAATCATCAGCGGTTTCAATAAGGAACGGATGTTCTTCTGTCCCATCCTCAGTAACGGTTGCTTCGCTACTTTCAGAACTACTGCTATCGGAACTACTGCTGTCAGAACTGTCGGTAATTGTATAATCACTGGACCATTCTTCGTCTATTGTCCCATCACCGTCAGTATCAATCCCATCAGCTTCTCCATCTCCATCAGAGTCGATTGCTGTTCCGTCAGAGATTCCGTCACCGTCTGTATCTACTGAGCCAAGTGATGTTCCGCTTGCTCCAATGACTGCGTCTCCTAAGTCTGACTGGCATGACAAAAATAAGCTGCCAGTTACCATTACAATTAGTAATGCTGCTGTAATCTTTTTCATTGAATTCTCCTGATTTCTACCGTTACCTTTTTATAGGTAATTCTTAAATGGTGTTTTAATGCTCTGTAATGTAAATGTGATTTGATATAAGGGCATCACCCAAAAAGGGTGATTTTATGTAAAATGAGCCTCTTTCAACCCTAACCGGACTTTGAAAGAGGTTTTTTAGTAGTAGAGTTTATTGTTTGAATGTAGTTGTTTACTTGTAATTGTCTTTATAGTTTGTATTCAGGCTTTTGATGAAGTCATTACACAATTGTGTATAATATTCATATTTTTCATCTTTTCCGTTGTTCTTATAGTATTCTGAAAGCATTTTATACATTTCTATCTTTCTGCTTGCCGGAACTATTCGGCAAACAAGGGCCTTTTCTATTGTTATTAATAGTTTGTCACTGTTGCAGGATGTTTTGTAAAGAATCTTTGCCTTCATATAATAATTAGCGCATACATCCGGATATCGTTTTATCTGATTATCCAATTGCTCCAGAAGGAGTGTTGGGGCAATTGACTCATTGTCGTCTTTCCAAATATTGTACAGCATTTCTACTTCTACAGGAAATAGCTCACTGTCAAGATCTATTTTGTCGAGAATACTCTGGTAGTCTCCTGCAATGATATCTATCAATGCGTTTTCATTTAATTTTCGAAAATTCTCCAGTTTTTCTGGTCTTTCAATCTTTTCTCTGTACAGAGTCATTTCTGATGTTTTTGTGTCGTATTTATAAAAATTTTCCAGTCCGGCAAAGCCTTCACCGTAGGCAAAATAGAATACTCCATTAACATTATCAAAGACTATAGACTGAATATTTTTGGAGCTGTTAATTGGGCCTCTTGATACCTCGCTGTAGTATTGAGAATATCCTTCAAAAGATGTGTCTGACAGAATATTAATAAGGTAATCCACACCAAGATTCTCAAGTTCTACAGATTCCGTCCATCTCTGTCTTCTCGGATCATTTATTACAGCTTTTTTGTCAAAAATACTTGTGTATTTTTTATTCATCTCATTATCTTTGAAGCCATTTATTCCCCAAATACAGTCGGTTGATTTCTCCAGATCTATTTTGTTTATATCGTCTGTGCCTATCTCAAATATTGCTCCATCTGCATTATGTCCATCTGTTACTCCCAGAAGCCACCCAATATCAGCCTTAAATCCCGTTAACATTTTATCCACATCGTTTATGTTGTCCGCGCTTTCCAGTATTTCTCTGGTCATATAATAAAGCGGCAGGTTTCTATTGTTTTTCTTGTTTTTTATATATGATATAAGGTTTATAGATGTTGATATTCCATTTTCACCCAGGCCGCTTATTCCCAATGTTGGGTAATGAAGTAATCCAATAGTAGTATATTTTTTAGCGTGTTCGGGAGTATATTCTACAATAACAGTTGATTTTCCCATCGCCGGATACCAGTCAAGAATTCTTCCATGAAGAATACGGTTTTCATCTCTCTGTATAATTACTGAACAGGCAAACTCCAGAAAGCCTCCTCCACCTGCTGATAGATAAAGGTATTTTTCTGGTATTCCAGAACCTTCTGAAAGCCCTTTTATTTCATCTTTATATTTCTGAGGCAGCCTGTTTTTTGTTTTCTTTATTATTGGATTTATAAACCCACTGATAAAAAGACCCCTTTTATAAAGGGGTAATGAATCAATCAGCTTGTTATAAATGTTTTCAAAATCTTTAAATGCTTTACCCAGCTCGTCTTTTAAGAGGACCCCATACTGGAGACCCATATCATAATATGAACCGGAAACCCTTAATACTGGCACACCATGCTCATAACGCAGGCTCCCGTCTTCAAATTTTTTTATATCGCCATGGAGCAGGATTTTGTCCTGGAAATTAGTATTCTCTATTTCTCCTGATATATTAACAAAGGATTTACAGCTCAATAGCGAACATGAAACTGATATTATTAAAAGAATTATTATTTTCTTTTTCAAGATATTCTCCTAAAGTATTTTTTTTGAGGATCTTTTAAAATTCAATAGACTCTGTTTGAATAATAATTACTCTTTTATAAGATATCCTCACCCTAAAAGGGTGATTTTTAGGCTAAAATACTTTATCTTTCAATAGCATAGGAACGTTATTAGAATTAACTTTGATTTTTCTTAAGCAGTGATAGGAATTCGCTCTTATTTCCCACGTTACATTTAGAATAAATTGAAGAGATATGTGTTTTTACTGTATTTGCGCTAATAAAAAGTTTTTGTGAAATATCTGTTCGTGGTAGTCCCTGGCGCAGCATGTATGCTATCTGGATTTCTCTTGGTGTAAGCTGGTAATCTAATTCAAGACTTTCAAGGGCCATTTTATCAGCCTCATCCATGTCAGAGAGCAGGTCTATCCAGGTTGAGATTTTAAGTTTCATTTCTTCAGGGCTGAAGGGTTTTGTAATATAATCCAGAGCACCCTTACCCAGTCCTCGAAGTCTCATTTGTTCTGTATCGTCCGCGGAGATATAGATAAATGGTATTCTAATATCAGGATAGAGGTTGTTTATATTTTCTATAAGACCTATTCCATCCATTTTTTCCATATACACATCGGAGATGATTAAATCTGGAATATTTTCTCTTGTTATAGCTGCAAGAGCATCTTGTCCATCGGGGAATGCGGATACTGTATATTCATCTGATAAAAAGTCAGACAGGAACTCACGAAGATCTTCGTTATCTTCTACAAGAAAAACACTATATTCAAAACTCCCGGAGTGCTTTTTTATTTGTGTCTTTGCAGTGTTATTGAGACTCTGAAAATTGGGGGGCAGGATTAGTTGAGAAGTTGAGTCATTATTGGATTTTCCTCCAATGGGCAGCAGTACAATGAATTCTGTTCCTTCACCTTTTTTTGAAGTTACACTAATGCTGCCACCTGTTCTCTCCACAATTTTTTTTACAATTGCCAGCCCCATTCCCAATCCCTGCTTTGATGAGCGGATTTGTTCAATCTGAACATATGGCTCAAAAATTCTTTCCAGCTCAACAGCATCCATGCCAATTCCTGTATCTGATATACTGAGCATTACTTCTGCGTTTTTAGTATTTTGAAGTTTTAGAGTTACAGTTCCTCCACAGTCCGTATAACGCAGGGAATTTTCAAGAAGATTTAAAAATATATGTTCACAATCAATTTGGGTGAGAGCTACATTGAAACCACTTCTTATATCAAATTCAATGTTTACATTTTTTCTTTCAAAATATGTATTTAAAAGGGGAATATTATTTTTTATCAATATGCCAATGTCGCATGAGCCTGTACTTATTTGAGACGTTGGTTTATTGCCGCTAAGCATTTCTCTTTCAAATTTAAGCATGGTCGTCATTCTTCGTTCAAGCTTGTCCAGATTATCCTGAATAATGTTCAGTTCTTTGGAATCTATATTATTTTTCCGATATTTTGAAAAATAATGCCTGATTATCGTAAGAGGGGTTTTTACCTCATGAGCTAAACTCGAGTACATTTCTGTTTTTGTTTGAAGTTCTTTTTCAAGTTTTTCAGCTGTCCTTATAGTTAATTCATATTGATAATTCAGATCGCTTTGAACTTGCTGAATAATATAAGAAGATATGAACCCCAGAGATGAGGTAAATATAATAAATACCATATTAAAGACTTTGTATTCAAATGAATAATGAATAAAAACTAAGTCTGAAACAATGTAAATAATGATAATAAAAATATTAAGCGAAAGTGAATATTGATAAGAAAACTCCAGGCTAAGATATAACCATAAAATTACAAATATTATTCCAAGCGGATAGGTATAAAGCAGACTTCCGAATATAAATCCTACAATTGCTGAAAATGGAGCTACTGCTATTATAAATGGATATTTAAACCTTCCTTTCATTGGATGAGATACGTTGTATAAGGCTGCAAAAAAAAATACTGTAGAAGTTATAATTCCCAGTAAAAATACTTTAAATGTACGGTTTTCTGAAAACAAGAGTTCCAGAATATTTGTTATTACCATTAATAAAAAGCCGATAAATACTGCTATTTTGCGCATTTTTTCTATTTGAATTGATGCTACAGGTTTTCTACCCGATTGATTATTATCCTTATTTTGATATTTATTCATCTTATCAAAAATATAACAGATGATATTATAATAATCGATAGTGACGACTATAGAATATAGATTCCATTTTTCTTTTCATATGCTATACTTATATTGATGGAATTCTGTAATTTTTGCTGTTAGAGTATTCCATAATGTCACAATAAATCTCCGGGAGGACCTTTATGGATGAAGACAAAAAATATAAGAGGGCAAAAAAACGAGCCAGAGACAAGATTGGCTTTTTAAGGCATCTGTGTATTTATGTTATTGTAATAGCGTTTCTTGCTATTATTAATAGAATGACATGGGGCGGCTACAACTGGTGGCTATGGCCTGCTTTGGGTTGGGGTATTGGCGTTTTGTCACATTTTTTACAGGTCTATGCTTTTGGAAGCGGTTCGCTTGAAGAACGGATGATCCAACGTGAACTTGACTTAATGGACGATGAGGATAAAGGAAATTGAATTACAATGAAGTTTACAATTATCGATGTAATAAATGTTATTGGTGCGATATTGATAGCAGCAATTGTTATTTTTGCAGGTTACAACCTGTTTTTTGACAAACCTTTTTATAAGGCTGCATCCTACAAATCTGAGGGCAATAGTTTTTCAGCGGATCCTGTTATGATTGAATCTGAAAATAATATTAAAGAACTTTATATTTCAAATGTCTCAGGAAAAATACTTATCGAAGGTTATAGTGGCGATACTGTAAAGGCTGAATATATAATAACTGGGACTGGAAGAAGACCTGAGGTCATGGTAGATTATTCTGGCTCCAGTATGATCATAAAAACTGTGCGAGCTCCAGGGAGTGGCAATTTTTGTCATGTAGATTTTAATATTAAGGTTCCTGAAAAAATTTCATATGTTGAAGCAAAATCAATAAGCGGCTCAATTTCTGCTGCTGGTCTTGCCGAGACCCGTCAGAAATTATCAACAACCTCCGGCTCAATAAGAACAGATGCTTCGGCTAATCTGGATATAAAAAGTATTAGCGGTTCAGTCAAATTTGCGTCCAGAGGAGATCAGATCTACGCTAAAACAACTTCTGGACGGATTGAAGGAGCGCTTACAAAGGTTCAGAATTCGGGTATGATTGATATGGATAGTGTTTCGGGCAGTGTGAAGATAGCTCTTCCTGAAGGTATTAATGCCAGCGTTGATATTCGTTCTGTAAGCGGTTCTATATCATCTGACTTTCCGGTATCAGTTACGAATTCCAGAAGAAATACTTTAAAAGGAAATATTGGAAATGGTGGTACTGAAATTAAAATTAGAACCACATCTGGAAGAATAAAATTGGAAAAATAATCAATCACACCGCTTTTGCGAATAATAAGTTCTTTGCAAAAGCGGGCAGAGAAGATTGGTTTAGCAAGGAATGTAAGTAAAACTTTCCTGCAAATAAATATTATGGAAATGTTATAATGAAAGAATTTGATAAAGAAAAGTGGAATACAGCAACTCGGAATTTTATTCAATTTGTTGATAATGTTCCTTCTGGTGTATTATCGTTCAGGCCGGAAATTGAAGATGCCTGGACTGCTCATGAACACATAATACATGTAGTCGATAGCGAAATAAATGCTTTTATCAGGCTAAAAACTATTCTGGGACAATCCGGAGCAGATACATTTATAGTTAATGAAGAACAATGGGCCAAAAATATTGATTACAGCAAAGAACTTATAGATGATTATTTGGAGTTGTTTCAATTGATAAGGGAGCTTGAGAGTAACATATTTTTAAATGTGATTAATTCAGATCAAATGAAAAATTTTGTTGTTCATGAAAATTATGGGAAAGTAGATATAGAAACCTGGCTTGATTGGTATACTGAGAAGCATATCAATGAACATATTATATTTATAGAAAGAAATATTAAGATATATGAGAGCCTTTCAAAAATTGTTTAGTTTTGAAAGAGACTCTAAATGCTTAACTAAAAGGATTATCATATGGCGCAAAAAGACTGGAACCCTGATTTATACCTTAAATTTAACAAGGAAAGAATACAGCCATCAATTGACCTTGTTTCAAGAATTGAGATAAATGAACCCGAAAAAATGATTGATATAGGTTGTGGTCCCGGGAACAGTACCCAAATATTGGCCGGACGATGGCCAGAGAGCAAGCTTCTGGGAATAGACAAGTCAGAAGCAATGATAGCAAAGGCTGAAGCAGATTTTCCAAAACAAAAATGGAAAATATTTGATGTTGAGGCTGAAGAGTTTAACGACAGCTATAATATTGTTTATTCCAATGCCGCAATTCAGTGGATGGGGCAGCATGAGCAGCTTTTAAAGAAATTGAGTGATATTGTAAAACCTGAAGGAGCGCTCGCTGTTCAGGTTCCACTTTTTTATAGTATGCCTCTGTCTGATTCAATAAGCAGAGTGGCAACCCTTCCCAAATGGCAGCCTAAAACCGGGAGTGTTGACCGGTTGTTTACCATACTAAGCAGTTCTGAGTATTATGACATCCTGTCAAATCTTTTTGCGCGGGTTGAAATGTGGCAAACTGATTATATACACATAATGGAATCTCATTCTTCCATTCTTGAAATGATGAAAAGTACAGGGCTTAAGCCCTATCTTGAGAAGCTTGAGTCTGAAAGTGACAAGAAAGAGTTTACAGAGACGGTTCTTGGTGAAATTAAAAAGGATTACCCCATGCAAAAAGATGGAAAGGTCTTGTTTCCATTTATTCGTTTATTCTTTGTCGGATACAAATAGGCTTTTATTCGCAGGGAAGGGTTAATACCTATCCCTACTTTAGCAGGATTCTACATGTATCTTCTATTATGAAGACTTGTATATGTGTTGGGTAGAAAGCGGCGACCGTCTAAACCCATTTCTTGCAGAACCAACCTGTGTTTGCTCTGCTCCGGAGTGGTTGATTATAACAATATGAGTTGTTTTTTTGTAATATTTCCTCATTTTGCCTTGTTGGGCTAATTATTTCCCCCATGGAGTTGTTCGAAATTTAGATGAATTATAATATTTCCTTGTATATTTATACTAATGATACAAGGAGGGCTCCTTTGGATAATCAAAGATCCCAAAATGAAATGCACAGACTTGACCATGTCCTTGTGCGAGTTGATAACATAGAAGAAGCTGTGAATAAATATTCATCAGCAGGTTTTAAGGTTTATTTAGGGTCTCGTGGAAAAAAATGTTATAACGGGATGATATATTTTAAAAATAATACATTCATAGAGCTTGTAGATCAGTCTAAGTTCCCTGGCATTTTAAAGTTTTTGGCAAAAAAGAAGATATTGAATAAATTGGGTATAATGGCTTCTCGAATGGCTCTTTATGCTGCATCGGATAATTTTTACCTAGATTATGCCGTTTACAACAGCTCTATCGGGACATTTCATGAAACAGTAAAAGCTTTGGTCGGAAAAAAAGTCTCAAAGCCTATGGATTTTAAAAGAACCGATTTTTTTGGGCATCCTTTAGAATGGAGTCTATTTGCTTTTGACGATCTTGAATTACCCTTTGTTATCTCAGACTACAAACCTGTAAAACTTCCTGAAGAAACTGCGGTTAACCATCCCAATGGGGCTGTCGGAATAGAGCATTTGATTGTAGAGACAACTGCTAAACATTCTTTTATCGCGAGAGTGAACAAGGCTTTTAAAGCTAATTTTTCTGAAGACAAAATAGAACTGGAAAACAGTAGGATTATTCTAAAGGAATCTTCCTCTTTCAGGATTGATTCTGTCTTTTTAGAATTTGAAGGAACGGGGCGTCTTCGAGAATTTAGGGAGATAGTTTCATAACGTTTTTTGAGTTCAAGAAAAAATTATATCTTTTCTGGATAAGAATTATCTTAGATGGTAATTGAGATAGGCCATCAATTAAAGTGTACAGTAAACAAGGCTCTGTAAAGGATTCTTTTATCTTTGTATAGAAAGGGTAATGTAAAAAACGGATAACCCTGAAAATTAATTTCGGGGCTATCCTGCAACAAAAAAATAACAAAATCCGGGATTCCCTAAACACACATTATTTTAAAGAATTCCGGAAGGAAAACTGACTATAGTAAAATAGATCAGTTTTCCCTCAAGTATTATGCTTCTACCTTATTTTTTTTCATGAAGAACGATAATACTGTTGAAGCAATTAATACTAATGTAGCTATCGCCAATGAAAAACGAACACCTGAGGCCAGGGCAAAAAGGCTGTCATTTGTCTCAGTTAATACCTTATTCTGATGTAAAGACATAATTGCTATGAACAGTGATGTACCAAAAGCTCCGCCTATCTGCTGTAGCGTATTTGATATTGCTGTTCCGTGAGGATACAGTTCAGGGGGAAGCTGGTTAAGGCTATGTGTTTGTGATGGTGTGTTTATCATCGCTACGGCAATAAGAGACAAGCAATGCAAAAAGATAAGCAGGCCAAGGTTGATTTTTACATCAACAATTCTTGATAGAAGAAAGAACACTACAGTTGATAGAATGTATCCCGGAAGAATAACACATCTTGGCCCAAAGCGATCATATACAGAGCCGGCAACCGGAGAGAGCAGTCCGTTTAGAAGTCCTCCCGGAAACATAATTAAGCCTGCTGTAAAAGCGGTTATTCCTAAAGCTCCCTGAAGGTAGATTGGCAACATTAGCATTATGGCAAAATTAACCATATGCATTAAAAATATTAGCATTACTCCAATAGTGAACATAGGATAGCAAAGCGGTTTTAGATTGAGCATTGGTTCTTCAAGCTTTGTTTGTAATACTGCAAATAAAATTAAAGCAACAATTCCTATAATAACTGAAAGAATCGGAACCATGTGGTTTTGATTACCAATATTATTTACAGCAAATATTAAACCTCCAAAGCCTAATGTTGAAAGAATAATAGATGGAATGTTTATTTTAGGTTTTGTTATGTCAGCGTAATTTCCTATGAAAATAAAACCCAATATAAAGATAATTACTGAAAATGGACAAATAGAAAAGAATAACCATCTCCAATTAGCGTATTGAACAATGAGGCCTGAAAGGGTAGGGCCTATTGCCGGAGAGCAAAACATTACCAGATTAAAAACTCCTAACACTCGACCACGTTTTTCTACAGGATTTATAATAATAAGGGTATTTACAATATTAGGAATTAATAATCCAGTTCCTACTGCTTGAATTAGTCTACCAATAAGTAATTCTGGAAATGCTGTCGAAATGCCTGATACCAATGTTCCAAAAAAGAAAATAAGAATGGACGCGCAAAATAGTGTACGTGTTTTGAATGTCTGTATGAAAAATGCAGAAACCGGAATTGATACAGCCATGATTAGCATATATCCGGTGCTAAGCCACTGTACGGTATTTGCGTTTACCTGAAACTCGCTCATTAGATTTGTTAGTGCCATATTCAAGACTGTCTCATTCAGCATGCAGAAAAAGCCTGCAAAGGTTAATATTGCGGTGATAGCACCTCTATGTATTTTTACTTCGCCCTCTATTGTTTTTGATTCCATATATTATGAGTACTCCAACTGTAGTTAATTTAAACTATACTAACATATAAAATGAAACATGTATATATGTATATGTATAAAAAAACATGTTATAATAAACGTGTAATAAAGTATATGAAAAGGCTTATATATAAAATGCTTTCCTAAGTCTTTAAATTTAGGTATAATTAATATTTAATGGAGCAATAATGGGTGAATTAAAATATGCCATTTTGGGACTGCTCAACCAGCGAGACCTGACTGGATACGATATACGGAAAGAATTTAAGGAAAATATTTCAAGCTTTTGGGACGCAAAACATAGTCAGATCTACCCTGAATTAAAAAATCTGCTTAACGAGAAAAAAGTTGAGTATGAAATTGTAATTCAAGGAGAAAAGCTGGAAAAAAAGCTATATCATATAACAAAACTTGGACAAGATGAGTTATTAGAATGGCTAAAAACAGATGGAGAACCTATCTCTATACCGAAAGAAACTTTTCGATTAA
>JAQQAK010000253.1 GCA_028527945.1 Spirochaetaceae bacterium | reverse complement strand
ATGCATGTTTTTAATAAAAACACCGTCTATTTTAAGATAGTCTACTGGAAGATTTTTCAGATAATTGAATGATGAAAAACCGCTGCCGAAATCATCAAGAGCAAATGAACAGCCTGTTTGTTTCAGATCGTTTATGAAATCATGAGCCGCTGACATATCGCTAATTGTAGAAGTTTCTGTTATTTCAAAACAAATTTCTCTAGGAGAAATACCTGTTGTTTTGAAATCATTTTTTATATATTCCAAAATAGTTCCATCAGAAATAGATGGTGCTGAAAGATTTATAGATATTTCTCTTATATGTTTGAGTCGGCCTTTTTTGATGTTTTTAAGGTAGTATTTTATTGAATTTGAGACAACCCACCTGTCAATTTGAGCCATCATATTATAGCGCTCTGCCGCGGGAATAAAGTCTGCTGGCATGATTACGCTTCCATCCTCATCCCTCATTCTGATTAAAACTTCACCTTTGCTATATGTGTTTCTATTATTGTTCAAAGGCTTTATTTCTTGAATGTAGAGTTCAAAACGGTCTTCACTTATTGCCTTGGAAAGTTTGCTGACCCATTCCATTTCTCCGCGGCGTTTAAGAAATTGTGTTTCTTTTTTATCATAAACCTTGATTCTGTTTCCACCTTCTTCTTTTGCTAAAAAACAGGCGTCATCAGCTTCTGCTAAAACAGCTGAGACATTAGCCGAAGAGTTTGTTAAAGCTGTAATTCCAATACTTGTGTCAAAGTTAAAGAAGTGTGAATTCCATTCAAGTTTTTTACTTGATAATTCTGTATGAAGTCTCTTTATATTTTCTTTAATCTTATCAAAGGAGTAGTCAACTAATATTATGCCAAACTGATCTCCTCCAAGTCGTGCGCAGAAATCTGGATTTCCTGCAAACTCCTTTAGACAAATTGCAATATCCACAAGCATTTTATCTGCAATACTGTGTCCGCATGTATCGTTCACAATTTTAAATCGATCAATATCAATATAAGCAAGAGCAAAGGTCTGACTGCTTGAAAGTGTTTCTGACAATACTTGTTCAAGTTTAAGAGAGAATATTTCTCTGTTAGAAAGGCCTGTAAGTTTATCGTGGCTTGTATGATATTCAACCGCTTCAGAAAGCCTGTTTAGTGTTGTCATATCTCTTAATGTGAGAACAAGACCTTCATATGTTCCAGCTTTGTCTGTAATAGCTGATAGAGTTCCTTCAACTTGAAGTTTTTCTCCATTCTTATTGGTCAGTAAACAGTTTTTGAAAGAGAAGGGTCTTTCTTTTATCGTAGCATCTTTTCCATCCGGAAACTGAATATACTGAGTGCCATCATTCTCCATGCTTTCCAGCTGAATTATTTCAGAAATGGTTTTACCTTTTGATTCCTTGCGGCTAAGCCCAATTAATTTTTCTGCCTTTGGGTTAAGCATGATTATTTTATCTTTAGTGTCTGTTGCAATAATACCGTCTCCAATTGAGTGTAATATTGCTGTAGATAATCTCTGTTGACGTTTCAATTCCAAATCTACGTTGTGTTTATAAAGAGATATATCAATTGTTGTATAAAGTTCTTTATCTTTAAAAGGCTTTAATATATACCCTGAGGGCTCTGCAGTTTTTGCCCGTTCAAGAGTTTCTTTATCAGAGTAGGCTGTTAAAAATATTACTGGAATCGAATATCTTTTTTTTATTATTGTCGCAGCTTCTATTCCGTCCATATCGCCGTCCAGCATGATGTCCATAATAACTATATCTGGAGATAGTTGACCTGCAAGTTCTATAGAATCGGAGCCGTCACTTGTAATACCTACTACTGTATATCCAAATCGTTCAAGTCTTCGCTGAAGATCTATCGCAATAATTCTTTCATCTTCGACTATAAGTATTTTCTCATCTTTCATAAGTTGACCATTCCAACGCTAATGATATAAGCTTTGAAAGTAAAAAGCAACAAAGTTTTTGGGGAAAATATGGATAACTTATTTTTTAAAAATTCTATTTCAGATAAGGATTTAACAGAACGAGCTTCTTCAAGAAGCAGAGATCTCAGAACTGCTTATTTTAGAGATACCACAGCAATAATACATTGTTACCCGTTTAGAAGACTTAAACATAAAACTCAGGTCTTTTTTGCGCCGAATAATGATCATATCTGTACAAGAATAGAGCATGTTATGCATGTTGCCTCTATTGCCGCTACTATCTGTAGAGCGCTTGATCTTGATGCTGACCTTGCCTGGGCTATAGGTCTCGGGCATGATCTTGGGCATACTCCTTTTGGTCATGTTGGTGAATCAATCCTTTCTTCAATGATGAACGATATTGGCGGCTTCAGGCATGAAATTTATTCTCTAAGAGTCGTAGATTTTCTTACCAATTATGGAAAGGGTCTTAATTTAACATATGCTGTTCGGGACGGTATTTTAAATCATTGTGGTGAGAAATTTGAACAAGCTATTGAGCCTGATCATAAGATCAAAGATCTTTCAATGATTGAAACACGAGAATATTATCCGTCAACCTGGGAAGGTGTTGTTGTCAGAATGTCTGATAAAATAGCTTATATGGGGCGCGATCTGGAAGATGCTCTTCAGCTTAAGATTATAAATATAAATGAGCTTGATAAGGAAATAATAAACACTCTTGGCGAAAATAATAGCGAAATAATAAATTCAATGGTGAGTGATCTTATTGCTCAGTCGCTCAGAACTGGAAAAATAGGTTTTTCTGACGAAGTTTTCTCAGCCATGCTGAAACTTAAAGATTTTAACTATAGAAGAATTTATAAAAATCCAATGCTGTCTTCCTACCATAAGTATTTTGAAAGAGTTTTAGATACACTTTACAGTTATCTTAAACAACTTTTTAGCTCTCTGGGAGATGATGAGCAGGCGTATAAGGCTGAGAATAATTTTTTAGCTGTAAGATTTTTTGATTATTATCAGAAAATGAAAGACTCATATCTCAAGGCAGATGGCAATTTTGATAAAATCATTTTTGATTATATTGCCGGAATGACAGATGACTACGCGTTAAGATGCGTAAATGAAATTTTAGTACCTAGGAAATTTGAATATCAATTTAATGAAATATTTCTTAGCGATGATGAGGCTTAGCCATTATTGATTAAGTTGCATTCAATTCCTGCTTTTATAAACATTGACTGCATTTCTATTAGCTCTGATGGAGGGTAGGGTGTTTTTTCCGAGTATGCTGGATCAAGTGTTGCTCCAGCTCGATAACCCTGTAAGACATAGTATTTCTCGTCTTGTATCAAGTTTATAATACTGTTTATTATATTTTTATTTATAAAGCCAGGAGCCACAGTTGTTCTGAAATGATGTGCTATTCCTGATTCTTTAATATATCTTATGCTTTCTGTAATACGGCCGGCAAGCTCACTATCGTTACCGGTATAACCAAGATTTTTGTAATTATCTAAAGACGTTTTAATATCCATTGCAATATAATCAACTTTGAGTGTTCTTAGCTTATCTGGCAATGTTCCGTTTGTATCAATTTTTACAGGAAGTCCTATACTGTGAATATCTGATATCTTTTCAGCGATGTCAT
Organism: Spirochaetaceae bacterium; assembly: GCA_028527945.1. Classification (GTDB taxonomy): domain Bacteria; phylum Spirochaetota; class Spirochaetia; order UBA9216; family UBA9216; genus Thalassospirochaeta. Next base: position 1,005 of record JAQQAK010000253.1, on the reverse strand, counting down.
TATGAATAAGAGGTTCTCCTCCAGTAATGCATACTCCTCCAAGAAGATTACTTCTCTTTTTCAGATAGTTCATAATCTCTTGCCAAGTGATCAATTCTGAAGTTTCTACGCCATTTACGAAGTCTGGATTATGACAGTAAGGACACCTGAGATTGCAACCCCGGGTAAAGATTGTTGACGCAACCTTTCCCGGGTAGTCTATTAATGTTGTTTTTAAAAAGCCGTATAATTTCTCTGACACGAATTAAACTGCTACTCCGGCAAATAGTTCTTCTAATGCTTTTTCATTTGTTGCTCGTGTAACTTCCTGTCCGTCAGCATCAAGAAAAATTACTGTAGGAGATGAAAAAATCTTATATTCCGCGGCCATTGTAAAGCCTTCTTTTTCATCAACATTGATGGCTTTTCCATCAAGGTAGAAATTTTCAAGCCAGTTTTTTACAGGTGGACAATTAGGGCAGGTTGTTCGATAAAAATATATATAACTTGCCGGTGCGTTTTCTTCTTCCTGTATTTCAGCAAAAAGAGGAACTTGAGCGTTGTTATAGGTTGATGTGCTAACAACTGTTCCTGCTACTTCTTTCATTGAAACTTTTTCTGGCTGGCTAAAAAGTTTTCTATGATTATATTCATCGCGTTTACCCTTGTTCCAGTTTTTTACTGAACGGTAATAGCCTACTATTCTTGTATAAACCTCTGTGTCTGTGCCTTTTACGTTTAGCATTCTTTCTTTTAGTTCGTTAATTTCTCTGTCAATTGTTTCAATATTATTCATTTTTTTCTCCCATAAAAAATTATTTGTTATTGATCAGTTCTTTTTTCTTGTTTTCAAGTTCTTCAATCTTTTTTGCTATTTCTGCTTTTTCTTCAGCTGCACATTTTGGACAATTAAAATATTCTCCGCTCAAATACCCATGTTTTGGGCATACTGAGAAGGTTGGTGATATAGTAAAAAATGGTAATCTATAGTTTGTTGCTATAGTTCGAACCAGATTCATACATGAT